>JADKJT010000024.1 GCA_016720905.1 Gemmatimonadaceae bacterium
AACGCGGCCTCGGGTCGCACGTTGGCCACGATCCCCACGGACCTGGTCCGCTGAAATCGCGCCCAGCACTGACGGGCGACGGGCGTTGCTGACCACTCCGGCCCCGAGGAACTCGCAAAACGCTGAGCGTGATCGATGTGCCGGGACGGCGGGTTGTGCGCACCATCGATCCGGGAGACTACCGCCCGCCGCACGGGATCAGGTTCCTGCCCGGCGATAGCCTGGTTGCCGTGACGCTCCGAGGCGAGTCGGAATGTGGTGATCGTCCAGCGTCGCCGCCGGTGCGGTTCGACGCGCCATCCCCACCAACTTCGCCGGATCGCACATGATCGGTATCACGGCCGACGGGTCGCGCGGATATACCGGCAACATTGGCGGCAACTCGGTGTCCGAATTCGATCTCAAGTCCTGGACGTTTGTGCGGAGTTCGAGGGTGCCAGCGCGCAGCCTGAGGCCATCAACGTGACCCCCGGTTGGTGCAGAGGTGGGTTAGCAGCGCCAACGCCACCGGGCGTCAGCGAAATATCGAACGCCAGCGGTATCGCTCACGGCTGCCGCGGAGGGCGTCAGCTGGCCCTATCGCGTCTGTTCACGCCTGACGTGAAACCGTCGTGATTCCGGATCTTCGCAACCACGAGGTGCGGTTCATCGAGCGCGTAACTCGGCGCGAGATCTCACGGCTTGCCTTGCGCGGAGCCGTCCACAGGGGATCACGATCACACGCGATGCGCCCGGTACGTGTTCCTGTCGCTCAGCACGCGAGGCCCGAGTGCCATCATCGACATGAAAACTCAAGCCGTGGTGGGCTGTGCCGGCGGGCGACCACACCGGATGGCGTGGTGGCACACCACCGTATCGACCGATAGACGCATCGCCATCGCGGCACTGCGCTGACGGGGCGCTTCGGCGCGCAGACGCCGGCGCCCCGTCGCATCCTACCAGGCCGGCGATCGCAGTCCTGCAGCACCTTTTTCAGCAAGTCGACCCTGCCGGGACTGCAACTACGGCTGCCGCTCCGGGGATCGGTCACCAGTTTGCCCAACGCGGCATTGCGCGCGCCGCTGTTGCCCTTTTTCCGCACCGGCAATCTGCGCGCGAATGTCGCTGATCTTCGACGCACTCACTTTCTGTTTGCGCTCCAACTGATCGGTATACGCCTTGGCCAGCGAGAAGCTGGGCGGCCACACGATTTTCGGCTGACCCTGCGCGTTGAAGTCCCACTTCACGGGTGTTTCGCCGCATCGATCTCGGTTTTGCGAGATGAACTCGCTGGGCACCAACTGCGCGCCATGCCACGGGCGATTTCCCCGAGCTCACGATGTTGCCGTTGTACCAGTACACCGACCACGATCCGCCCATTTCATGCGCGTAGCCGTCCACCGGCCCGCGATCGAAGCGGCGATTTCCTTCGGGTGCGCGGCTCGATTGAGTCGAATACCGAAATGCCGCCCTGATACCACGCCTGCACCATCACGTCGCGACCCGAATCGGAACAGCCAGCCGTTGTGCGCCACGCAGTTTTCGTTCGACGTCTGGTACGTGGAATCTTGTAGTCTTGAACACCAGCTTCTTGTTCACAATCTCGAAGATGGCGGCCGAACCCCACTCGGGTTTGTCCAGCGGCCGACATTTGGCGCACCACCTGCCGCCCCACTCTTCGCAGCAGGAGAACAGCGGCTTGGTACCATCGTTGTTGAACGTGGCCGAGTGCCAGTAGGCGAAAGTTGGAATCGGCCACGGCATCGAGACGCACCGGGTTTACCGGGTTGCTGATATCGAGCAGGGATGCCGTGGCCTTCGCAGGCACCGCCGGCCAACCCGAGGACTGATACCGCTGATGTCGGCACTGCGACCTTCGCTGATGGTGGTGCTCTTGCCGCCAGGCGCCATGCCCTGCGCGTAATCATGCGTTGTACGGTGGCGTTGACGATCGGCCTTTGCCGCCGCCGTGTCGGCCGCGTTCGGTGTCGTGGCGTTGCGGGCCTTCATGATGCTGTCAATCACCGGCTTCACGAACTGATTAGGAGATACGGCTTCTTCGTTCATCGCCGGGATCATGATCGTGAACGCCCCCTGGCCTTGGCCGCGTCAAGCTTCGGCCTTGTCGGCCGGCGACGCGCCATGGCGGTGGGCGCGCCCAAACCGGCAAAGATGTTCGCGCGTCCCACCACGGCGGCCGTTGGACGGATTGGCCAGTGGCACCTTGATGATCTCGATGCGCAGGCGTGATGAGTTGGCTTCGCTGCTGGGGGCGCGACGCACTCGGCCGGGTTCCCCCGGCCGGCCGGATACCCGACGACCCTGGCACGTAGATGTACACGTTGTCGCGGTCCTTCGGATCTTCAGCACGGTATGCGTGCTGCGGAACCGCAGCACATCTGCGTTGGCCACGAGCTTGGGCTCGCGGATGTTGGTGATGTCGAAGATGCGCACACCGCGCACGGTCCTTGCTTACCACGTCTTTCACACCGCCCGGTTTGCAATCCACTCGCCCGTTCATGGCTTCGGCCGACATGAACATCAGGTTCTGTACACCGAGACACATCGTTCTGCGACGCGGGGCACTCGTAGGCCACCACGAGCTTTGGCGCGGGGATTGCTGATGTCCCACACCACCGGTCCGTTGTAATCTTGCCCTGAATGACGTAGTTGCCGGTGAAGGCCAGGTCAGGAGTTGGTTTCGCCAAGAAACCTTTTGGCGGAAACGGCCTTGGCGACCACTTTGAGATTCGACGTGTATTCGCCGGCGTCGAACAGTCCCGCCTTGGGAGGTTGTTTCAGGGGGTCGCTGGCTGGCGTCGGGGCGGTGTTGGAAAGCGGCCTTAGGGGGCAGCGGCGAGTGCCGCCGGCGGCGATGGCCGCCACAGTTCGCAAGGAGAGGGAATGCATCGGATTCGATGGTGAAGGGAAGGGCGTTTGTCGGGCCGTCCGCTGCCCTACGGCGGGCAGCGCGCCGAGTTTCGATGCCGGGAAAACTAGGCGGCGGAGCGCCTGCCGCCTACCAGCGAAACAGTCGCGTGGCCTTCACGATAATCGATCGGTTTTCGAGCGCCGGAAAGCCCGGACCGTCGGTCAGCCGGACCGTCGCTGTAGACGATGAACAGCTCGCCGCCCGGTGAATACTCCCCGCGCAATCTGCCCGTTGGTGGTCATCGATTGCGTGCGCGACTGATACTGCACGAGCGCCGCGGCGAACATGCGCGGACTCATGGTGTAGGTGAGTCGTGAACCGATCCGAGATTCGCCCTGGCCGAATGGTCCACTGATCGGTTGTACGACACCGTGGGCTCGGCGACCAGCCGTAGGTGAGACGTCCACGCGCCCGCGCCAGGTCATCTCCGACAGCGTCCCATCGTGAAGCTGCCGCGCGCAAGCACCAAGGCGCCGCTCACCGGCCGCTGGTGCCCAGCGTGTACGTCGCACGCGCCACGTTGTAGCGATAGCCGCCAACCGGGACGTCACCCCGCGCGCGACAGCGAACGGGCGGTCGGCGTTCGAAGGCCTGTGATACTTCGGCGTTAATACATCACCGTTCGACAGCTCGTGATGAAGGCGCCCCTGATTCCTCGGATTGCGCCCGATGGAATCTGTGATGTAGTCGGCGCTGGCGTGTGCGTGAACCGACGCACCGACGCGATGTGGGCGGGACGCGGGCTCAGGCGTGCCAGCGCCAGCGATGGCGGAACGCCGATCGACGCAGGAGACGCCGGGGTCAAGCCGTTGCCCACAAACAGATGTTCCAGCAGCAAGACACCGTAGCGATCGGCGTTCAAGTCGAACTTGCCGCGATAGCGATTCATCGCCGGGGTTAGCTGGCGCCGTCTTGCTGCGTGCCGCAAAGCCCGTGATCGATGTCGTCCCGGAGATTGATCTGCGCATCGACACCGCCACCACGTTGTGGTGTCCGCCATGGGATCACGGCTGGTGGCCAACAGGCCGATACGACTACGCCGACCGATTTCCCGATTCAGCCGCAGTGCGGAAACGTGGTCGGTGGTGCAGACGCCGTCGGTGCTTCTCGGTGCGCATGCTGAGCGCGCCCACCTGCCAACCGCCCGCGCGTCCGAGTACGCGGGCGCCACCGACAATGGGGCAATCGTGTTCCCGGTCAGGCCAATGCGCCGGCTATGGAACAGAATAGAGAGAGATCGGTGGTGTTGCCCACGCCGGTGGCATTAGATCCTCAAAGGCCAGCCGATCTTGGCACGACGCGGTAAACGGGCAGCCACACCACTGGACGCTCGCGGTCGTTTCCTCGGACTCAGGAGAAGCACCGATATGCGTCAGGATTCCGGATTCTCGCGCGGATGCTGTGTTCGCCGGCTGCATCGGGCTGCTCTCTTCATGCTGGCTGTCGGTGCGCCGCTCGCGCGCGTGTCAGCGCAAGACGGCGGGACGGTGGTGGGCGTTGTCGTGCACGCCACGTCCCAGCTGGCCATCGAGTCGGCGCGACTGGAGGTCGAGGAACCCGCGTGCGTGCGGTGACAGATCGCGATGGACGATTCCGTCTGGCCGACGTTCCCGCCGGCGCACGGACGTTGATTGTGTCCTGGATGTCGTCGGGCTCGCAGCGGATGCCGATACAGGTGGCGAAACGCGGCACGATCGAATTGCGCATCGAGTATCGCAGCCATCCGTTTGCGTTGTCGGAAATCCGGGTGACGGCGGGGTCCCGAGTGCCACAGTGGGTGGTCGAGGCCCCCATCGCCATCGCCGTCGTGGACCGCGTGGAGGCTCGCAACTACGCCGCCACCGGGCAGCTGCCGCAGGTCATCAAAGGCCTGCCAGGCATGGATGTCTCGCCGAATGGCATTCACGATTTCAACGTGAACACGCGCGGCTTCAACTCCGATCTGGCCCAGCGCATGCTGGTGCTGATGGACGGACGCGACCTGGCGATCCCGTTCCTCGCGGCTCAGGAATGGGTGCGCTGTCCCTGCCCATCGATGACTCGAGGCATTGAAGTCGCGAGAGGGCCGTCGGCGGCGCTGCGGCGCCAATGCGTACAACGGCGTGATCAACCTCATCAGCCCCGCTCCGCGCGACGTCATTGGCAGCCGCGTGGCGGTGTCCGGTGGTGAACTCGGCACCGTGCGCGTTGACCTGCGGCATGCGAAGGTCTTCGGCCGCGCGCAACAGTTCGAGCGTGCGCGCCAGCGTGGGTCTTTCGCGCAGCGACGATTGGCATCTTTCACGCACGAACCTCGGAGATCTGGGCGGGAGTATGGGCGCCGCGTGGATACCGCGGACTATCCCGTGCACACACCGCACCGGGTTTCGAGGTGCTGCTGCCGTTGAACGGGCAGCGTCTGACTGGCCTGCCAGGCGCCGCCACCGGCACCCCTGATCCGGTCGAAAACGTGTATGGGACCGCGCGGCTCGATTACTATCGCCCCAGCGGTGCCATCGGCACGCTGGAAGGCGGTGCGGCACGCACGGCCAATCAACTGTTCATGACCAATGTGGGGCGTTTTCAGGTGGATCACGCCTGGCGACCGTGGGCGCGGGCCGCGTGGACTGATCGGCGGTACTACGTCATGGGCTGGTATTCCGGACGCAGTTCCGACCAGCATTCGATGGCCAGTGGTGCACCGATCGAAGAGCAGTCCAGCCTGTTGCATGTGGAAACGCAATGGAACGGAGCGGCGCGGAATGACCGGGTGAAATTCGTGCTGGGTGGATCCTATCGACGGAGCCTGGTGGATTCCCGCGGCACGTTGGTCGCCGCAGACGATGCGCGTAACGACTGGTCGGGCGGCGCGTTTGGTCAGGTGAAATTCGAACTCCAGGCCGGGTCTGAGCATCGTCGCGGCCGGTCGCGCGGATGGGTCCGATCTGAACGACGCACAGTTCTCACCGAAGCTGGCGATGGTGTATGCACCACGCCGGTGCAGTCGCTGCGCGCGTCGGTCGGCAAGGGATTTCAGACGCCGCGGATGACGAATTTCTTTCTCCACGTGCCGCTGGGACTGCCGGCGGACTTGCGCGCGCTGGAGGAGGGCTGCGCACCGCGCTGGATCGGCGTTGGTGAATGTGCCGTCCGGCACGCTGTTCACGCAGTCCGGTGCCGTTCCCGCGCTGGCCTTGGGCAATCCCGCGCTCGACGTGGAGCACGTGACGAGTTACGAAGTCGGATTCCGGCGGGAGATTGCGCGTCGTGTCAACCTCACGCTCGACGGGTACTACTCGGTGGTGCGGGATTTCGTCAGTGCGCTGCTGCCGTATGCGAATCCGACGTTCGGTCGGTGGACGGCGCCCGCATCGGTCGACGCATCGGCGCGCGGGGCCGTGGAATCCGCCGTGGTGGCGGCGCTGGGGCCGGCCTCGGGCCTTACGCGCCTGCAGGACGCCGCAGGCACCACGGCCATTGTCTACTCCTACGGAAACGCCGGTCGGGCGACGGAACGGGGAGTGGAAGTCGGTGTCGCTGTCGAACTCAGCAAGCGCATCCGCGTGGATGGGAACTACTCGTATTTCGGGTACACCATCGACGAAGGGGTGCCGTTGGTGCCCGGTGATCTGATTGCGCCCAACACGCCCAAACACAAAGGAAACCTGCGGGCGTCGTACACGGCCGGACGTTTCGATGCATGGGGTGGTGTGAATGTCACCTCCGCCCACGAATGGTCATCGGGGTTCTTTCAGGGTCGTATTCCATCCAGCCAGCGGATTGACGCTGGGGCGGGCTATCTGGTGCGTCCACGCGTCCGATTGCACACGATTGCCACCAACCTGTTCGACCAGCGGACATACCACATCTACGGTGGATCGATCGATCGCCGACGCGTCCTCGCCGGCGTGACCGGCACATTCTGATAACGGCGGTCGTGCCGGCGCCGCTAGCGTGACTCGCCAATCACCGTACGCGGATAGCCCGAGATAGCGCGCGAGGCCTGCAGTCCTGACATGGTGGCGGTCTCCACGCAGCCGCCGCAGATGCCGGTATCGGTCCAGTCCCCGGCAAGCACCAGATTTTCAAAACCGGATTCGTGGGCCTTGAGGCGATACTTCGTCGTGCCCGCCGTGTGTTGCACATAGCGCTCGGTGCCGTGCGTGTTGGCACGATGATATTGCGCGTCCATGCGCGCCGCACCGAGGGCCGCCTCGGGATCGACCAGGAGATCCCAGGCAAGCTCGCCGTGCTCGCGGACCAAGCCCGGCCAGAGCGCCGTGGCGTATGTCGAAAGCCATTGCACCGACTCGCGTAGCTCGTACTGACTGTTGCCCTTGACGGTGGTCGCCTGCGCCGCGTCTTCCGCGTCATGTGGTATCGTGCCGAGAAAGTAGGCCACGGCGTGCGGCCGAAGATGGTCCGGCCAATCCTCGCTGGCGGCGAGATGGCTGAAGTCGGCCCACGTGTGAAACGGTTGGGCGTACGCACCAAGCACCGCTCGCCGGCTGACCTGATCGGCGGAGGGACTGGGGCGCCAGCCCATCTGCTCGACGGACGGTTGAAGCCAGAGTTGCACCGCCTGTGTCGCCACCGTCTCCACGCCGCTCAGCATGTGCTTCCACTTCACACTCTGCCGGGCCAGCGGTTCGGTGATTGACAGGGCCATGGCCGGGATGCCCAGAATGACGCGGTCGAAGTCGCGTCCCGCCTGCAGCGTCACGGCGCCCGCCGTTGTGCCACCACCGGCATTCGCTTCCAGATGGCTGTCACCGGCGGCCACCCGCGCGCGCAGGCGCTCGCCATCAACGAGTTGATCATAGCGCGGCTCCGATGGCCAGCAGCGCAGTCCGTTGATGTCGATCAACGGATCGTATCGTCCGTCGCGCGGTTCCGCCTGGCGCTCGATATGAATGGTCTGGATGCGCGACGCATCCGGTGGGAGAGCTCCAGCTCGCGTACTTGATGGAAGAACTTGAACTGCACACCACGCTGTACCAGCACGTCGTAGTATGGGGCAAAGATCGTGTCGCCCATTCCCGACTGCATCTCCCACATGAAGGCGCCCCGATACTGGAAGCACCCGCGCAGCATGATGTTGATGGCGACCCCGGCGGCCGCGTTTTCATTGGCGGGATCGGTCCAGTCGCCGTGTCGATACGCGAGCGCGAGGTTGTAATAGGCGCGCAGAAACGCACAATCCAGTGTGGCCGGTTCGCAGCCGTGGGTGCGCAGGAACTCGCGCAACTCCAGTTCGTCCAGCGCGTTGAAGGTGCGTTCGCCGGTGCCGACGCCTTCGTCGATCAGTCCGACCGTCACGGTCAACAGCATGCCGAGCATCGCGGTCAAACGCCGCAGCGTGTCATGGTCGTCGAACTCGCCGGCGCGCATCACCGCGTGTACCCGTCCCCGCAGTGCGTCGGCGAGGCGCCGGACGCGGCGGCATCGCGCCGCGCTCTGACGTTGATCCGCGCTGATTGCGCGAAGAAACAGCAGCACGTCGGGCAGCCCCGTTCGGAGCACGCCGGGCAGTGACCGTACGCCAAACACCGTGGCGAGAAACGTTCTGCCCCTCTCTGGATCCGCGCGCAGCATCGCCCGCGCGGCTCGTGTCCAGCCGTGCAGCATGCGCAGTTGTCCGTACATCGAGGCGTAGCGCCCGCCCGGCACGTCGGGGGTGCGGGGAAAGCAGATGTCCCATCGTTTCCACAACGTCTTGTGCCTGTCCATCAAGGTGGCGAGGCTTTGCGGCTTGAACGCCTCCTGCCAGCTGGCCAGTGGCTGCCCAGCGTCGCGGCCAAGCTCGCGGTAACACTCTCTGATGAGGCGAAAAGCGTTGTGGTACCATCCCATCCAAATGTGGAGTCCGTGTTCCTCGATACGCTGATGAAACCGCGCGTTCCGACCGCTCGCGCCTTTGCCGCCAAGCCGCCATCCCATCTGGTAGATGGTGACCTCGTGGTCCTGATGTGCCGGATTGTCCGGCGAGGTGAGCGCAAAGGCCGCCGAAATCGCGCCGACGCCACCGCCCAGAATGGCAACGCGCATCTTCTTCGGCTTCGGGCGAGTGGTCATTGCGTCTAGTCGGGGTTGGTTCGCGCTCGTACTTTCCGGGCTGGCAGAAAGTATACTGGGCGGCCTTCCAGTGGCACTGACACAAACCGGGGGGCAGTTGGCTCGACAGCGACGAAGGCCTGAAGACGACGTGTTGCTGGCGACGATCGTCGCGGGTCTTCCGTTGCCCGTCGTGCTGATCACGCGGTCGATCCGGGCACTGTTCCTCCTCGCCGGCGTCATCGTCGTGCGAGTGACCGAGGGACTGCTGCGTCGCCGATATCCGGTGTTCGGGCCGCGATTGCTCCGGTGGCAGCTGGAGAGTGCCGGCGCAGGCTTCGCCAAGATCGGGCAGCTGCTGGCGCACCGTCACGATGTGCTGCCCGACCGC
The DNA here is from genome assembly GCA_016720905.1 of Gemmatimonadaceae bacterium. NCBI lineage: Bacteria > Pseudomonadati > Gemmatimonadota > Gemmatimonadia > Gemmatimonadales > Gemmatimonadaceae > Gemmatimonadaceae bacterium. Next base: position 9,336 of record JADKJT010000024.1, read on the forward strand.
TACTGCATGGAGTTCGCGAGCATTCTCGACGACCTTCTGTCGGTACCCACGCCGTTGATCACGAAGCGGATGGTGCGCGCCCTGCATCTGGAATCGCTCGAACAGCGCTTCGCCGAATTCGAAGTGATGCCGCTCAGCGCCGCGTCCATTGCGCAAGTCCATCGGGCCAGATTGCTGGACGGCACGCGGGTGGTGGTCAAAGTGATGCGGCCGGGCATCGAGAAACGATTCCGTGTCGACCTGGCAATCGCCGGCACGTGCGCGCGCCTGCTGGCCTGGCATCAGGCATTTCGTCGCATGGGTATTCGCGCGCTGGCCAACGAGCTTCATCAGCTGACGTGCGAGGAACTCGACTTTACCCGAGAGGTGCGCAACTTCCGGCAGCTCCGGCAACGAATGCTGGACGACGACATCGATCACTACTGTCCCGTCGTCTATCCCGAGCTCAGTGCGCCGACGGTCATCACGATGGAAGAGATCGTGGGCGTGTCGGTGAAGACCCTGATGCAGGCGTCGTCGGCGGCGCGGGGCACGCCGGAGGACCGTAGGTCGGCGGACCGTCCTGAACGATTGGCGGCCATCGCGCAACTCGCCCAATGGGCAGCACTCGGCATCACCCCGGAACGCACCGCGCGGTTGCTGGTGCGCTCGTTTCTCGAACAAGCCATGCGACATCGGCTGTTTCACGCCGATCCGCACGCGGCGAATATGATCGTCATGAAGGGCGGTACGTTGGCGTGGATCGATCTGGGCATGATCGGGTGGCTCGACGAGCGCCTGTGGGGGCATGAATTCCGGTTGCGCGAGGCGATCGCCGAGGGCCGGCTGGATGCCGCTTATCGTCACCTGCTGGCCACCGTCGAGCCGCTGCCCGCCGGCGATCTCTCGCAGTTCGAGGCGGAATTCAAGCGCATCCTGCGTGACTGGCTGGCGGAGGTGGAGCAGCCCAGTGAGGAGCCGGGACGCGCTGGCGTTGCGCGGCGCAGCAATTTTCACCTGTTCTCGCAAACCCTCGGCGCGGTGCGTCGTGCCGGACTGCGACTGCCCGCGCCGCTGGTACGGCTTTATCGCACCATCATCATCGGGGACATGGTCGTATTGCAGCTGGACCCGAGCGTGAACTGGCAGAGTCTCATTCGCGATTTCGTAGCGGACGAACGACTCCGACAGACCGTCGATCTTTGCGAACGTGGACCGAGTCTGGTCAACGCCCGCGCGGCGATCGAACTGGCGGTGGAGGGGCCGGGCCTCCTCGTCGACGCGGTGAAACGCATGCAGGAACCGGCGTCGTCGGCGAACGCGCGAACGCGATCCATCAGCCGGTCGGAGCGGGCGGTACGGCGGTTGATCGGGCAGGTGAAGCTAGCGGTGACCGCGACCACCCTCGTATTGTTCGTCGCACCACGGCTGCCGGTTGACTGGTTGCCGGGGCTCCTGACGCCTGGAATCGAAGCCGTGCGGCCATACGCGTGGTGGACACTGGGTGTCGGACTCGTGGCAATCTGGATGCTCAGCCAGGTGCAGGAGGAGTTCGAGGACTGACGGTGGTCATGAAGTCGACCCTTGGACTCTTTCCAGGGGTATTCGCTCTGCAACGGAGGAACCCATGGTCAACGAGACAGCAGCCGATAGCGGAGAGTCAAAGGTCACGAAGGGTGAGTCGAAGGAGATGTTGGATTCGGCGACCGACCTCGTGCGAGCGCTCGTCCGCGGCAGTGCGAAGGGCTTTGGCAAGGGGCTGAAGGCGCTTGGCGAGGAGCTGGAGAAGTTCGGTGAACAGTTGAAGGGCTCCGATCGCTGAGCACACCAATGGAGTCTGAATCGCCCACCGTGGTGGAGGGCATCACCAAGGCGTACGGCACGTTCTTCAACGAACTGGCTCGAACCGCGCGGCACGCCGCACACCACTATCGATCGGAAAGCGGGAAGCTCACCCGCAAGCCTCGATCGGTGGAGCCGTCGCCGGCGGATACGCGCTCGTCGGTTGAGGGATCGACCCGAACGGACGATGCTTCGGCTGCGGCACTCGAGCGCGCGGCCGGTTCACTGTTCGACCTCTTGCGAAGCGTGGTGGTCGGCCGACCATTGTGATGCGTCCTGTTGACGCAGGCAACCCCCGCGTCAGCGCTCCAGGCTTTCGAGAATTCTCGCAAACCGCGGCGTATTGCGGAGTGGCGCAAAACTGGGACGCACCGACAGAAAGGTGAGGCCTGCCGCGCGATCTGCCTGCGCGCGCTCCAGATGGTTCAGGGCGAGTTCCGGCTCGTCGAGGGCCACATGGACCTGCGCCAACGAAATGGCCGAGACGTATTGCGTGGCCGCCGTGTGGTGGAGCGAGTCGAGGATGGCGCGTGCGGCCTCGACCCGACCGTCACGTGCCAGCGCGTAGGCGAGCGCCGACTGCGACTCGATGCTGCGTCCCGTCAGTAATACGGCCCGTTCGAGGGTGCGGACCGCGTCGGCGTGTCGCTCCAACGCGGAATGCGCCAGCCCCTCGAAGAGATGCGCGAGGCCGAAGGACGGGTGCTGGGTGATCACCAGTTCCAGCTCCCGAATGGCCTGCTCGGGATCACCCTCGTACAAGCGAAGAATTCCGCCGCTGGCCGCGATGGCGGGCGACAGTGGATCAAGCTCGCGCGCCCGGGCCGTGTGCGCGCGCGCCTCGAGGAAACGGCGCCGCGGTGCCAGCAGATGCATCGCGTACCATTGGTGCGTGACCGGGCTTTGCTCGCGCTCACCGAGTGCCGCGACGTAGTCGGTTTCGGCGCCAGGCCAATCGAATTCGTACAGGGCGCGCGCCGATGCCCGTGCGGTGAGCCCTTCCGGCGAGCGCGAATGATACTGCAGCGCCTGCGTCGCGGCGGCGAGCGCCTTCGGCATGGCCTGCGCCGGCGCCAGCACATCGTACACGGCGAGCGTGAGGTAGCAATCCGCCAGCCCGGTCCAGGCGAGCGTGAAGGTTGGATCGGTCTCAACCGCTTCCTGCATGTGCTCCAGCGAGCGCTGCATCGAGTACGCCGTGCGCTGGCTCCACTCGAATCGCCCCTTGAGGTATGACTCGTACGCCTCAAAATTCGCGGTGGGTGTTTCAACGAGACGTACGGTCTCCGGGCGCAACTTCACGCGTAACGCGTCAGCAATCGCCCGCGAGATCTCGTCCTGCACCGCGAACAAATCGCTGACGTCGCGATCGAAGCGCTCCGACCACAGCGCAAATCCTCCGGCGACTTCCGTGAGTTCGGCCGTGATGCGGAGCCGTTCACCGGCGCGACGCACACCGCCACCGAGGACCGCATGGACTCCAAGCTCGGCGCCGATCGCCCGTGCATCGTCCGAGCGTCCCTTGAAGCCGAAGGCCGACGTGCGGCCAATGACGCGCAGGCCCGGAAGTGTGGAGAGCGCGTGGATGAGGTCCTCGCTGATGCCATCGCTCAGGTAGTCATCGCTGTCGATGCCGCTGCGATTCGCAAACGGCAGCACGGCAATGGACGTCACGGTGGTCGCGCCACTGCGGCGTGCCGTGAACGGCGCCGCGGGAGTGGCCGTGAGGGCTTCGGCGAACTCGGCCACGGACGCGAAGCGCTGCTCCCGCTCGCGTTCCAGCGCCTTGAGCAGCGCGGACTGGACGTGCACCGGCAGGGGCTCCAGCGTGTGCCGCGGCGGTGGCGCCGCGCGCACCGTCTTGCGCGAAAGAATGGCAATCGAAGTCGGTCCGTCGTACGGCGGACGGCCCTCCAGCAACTCGTACAACACCGACGCCAGACTGTACAGGTCCGCGCGCTCGTCAACCGGTGTGTCCGGGAACATCTGTTCCGGCGCCATGTACAGCGGCGTGCCGGTAAACATGCCATCGGTCAGGGCTGATTCGCCGATATCCTCGGCGCGCCCCAGCCGCTTCGCAATGCCGAAGTCCGCCACCAGCGCGTGCCCGCGGAACAGCAGGATGTTCTCCGGCTTCACGTCGCGATGCACGATGTTCCGGCTGTGCGCGAAGCTGAGCGCTTCCGCCACCTCAAGTGTCAGGCGCAAGGCATCGGCGAGTGTGAGTTGATGTTCGCGCTCCAGGCGCTCGCGCAGCGACTCGCCTTCCACGAAAGGCATGACCAGATAGAGCAGCGAGTCCGCGTCGCCCGAATCGTAGATGGGGACGATATGTGGATGCTGCAAGCGCGCCGCCGTGCCGATCTCCCGCAGAAAGCGCTCGGCGCCGAGGCTGGCGGCCAGTTCGGGCCGAAGGACCTTGACTGCCACCTGCCGGTCGTGCTTGTGGTCCTGCGCCAGGAACACCAGCGATGCGCCACCTCGGCCTACCTCTCGCACGAGCGAGTACCGCGTCCCCAGGGCGCGACTCAGTTCAACGTCGGGTGATGATGGGTCGGACTCTGGCACGGGCATGCGGTCGCGGGCGCGATTCGAACGTGTGACGTTGGCCGAAGGCGCAACGCACGGCGAAACAGGAATCAAGCGCGTGCACGATGGAAACGTGAGTCCGCCCGATGCCGGGCCGTGCGCACCGGTCGGCGCGTCGCGTCGGCTGCGCCCTCAGTGCTTGCGACGGCGGCCCGCAGCCAGCAATCCGGCCAGTCCCAGACCAAGCAACGCGACCGTACCCGGTTCAGGCACCGTGGCGGTTGAATAGGCCAGGGTGGGAATCTCCGGCTGGGTGAATTCAGTCTGCAAGCCGTAGCCGCTGGTCCCGCCGCCATAGTCGTGCATGCGAGAATAGGTGCCGTTCGCATCGCCGTTGTTGGACCGGAACACCGAGCTGCCACCCCATCCACCAGAGATGCGAATGTCGAGCAACAGATTCCCGCCGGTGGGATCGTACACAAACGGTCGACCCACGAAACTGAGTTCGCTTGGCGCATCTCCCCCCAGCACGAATTGTCCCCAGAACATGTTGTCCGCGCCGCGATTGGCGTCAAACGTGCCGCTCAGCCCGTCCACGGCGGCCGACGTTGTGGACAGGTAGAAATCGTACGTGCCGTTGCGCAGCGCCCCTTCGCGTTCGCGGAAGAACCGCAGGCCGCTGATGGAGACAACGCCACCGAAATTCGACGCCGAGTACACTTGCTGGAAAACCGTGGCGCTACCCAGGGAGCAGCCAAACGGAAAGCAGTTGGACCCTGATCCGCTCCCCACCACCTGCGCGGACGCCGCTAAGGGCGCCGACCCCAGGATCAACGCGGATACGGCAAGGTGGAATCGCTTCACGGGTCGATCAGCCTCAAAAGGGGTGATTGGAGCACGATAGTGGCTAGCTCATCTATTAGGCATATGGCGGGCCGGACCATAAGAACTCGTAACTATTTGTAAGCAAATACGTTACGAATTCCAAGGCACTTCTGGCTGCAAACAATTGCTGATGGATAGACGCACGGTGTTGCGTCTCGGCAACAGCTCTTTGGCCAGTGAGTCGGTTGGGGAACACGGGCGTTTGCGCCGGTGTGTCGTGACCTGCAGACTATGGGAGTTCCCCTCGACGTCCCGTCATGGGCCTGTCGCCTCCTCCACCCGCTGGAGTCCCGATGTCGCCTGCACACCGCCGGTTCCTTCCTCGCGTGCTACTCGTCGGATCGGCGCTCAGCGCCACCGTCGCTGCACGGCCCCTGTTGGCACAACCGCTCAATAACGTCGCGCAGGAATTCGAGAAGCTGCATTTCCGCTCCATTGGGCCGGCAACAATGTCTGGGCGCGTCGCCGACTTTGCGGTATACGAAGCCAATCCGGCCATCTACTACGTTGGCACCGCGCACGGCGGCGTGTGGAAGACCACCAGTAACGGCGCGATGTTTACACCGCTGTTCCAGGATCAAGGACTGATTGCCATTGGTGATGTGGCCGTCTCGCAAATCAATCCCGATCTCGTATGGGTTGGCGCGGGCGAGTCGAACAATCGACAAAGCACCTCGTGGGGCGGTGGCATCTACAAGTCCACCGACGGGGGCAAGACCTTTGCGCTGATGGGTCTGGCCAATTCCAAGCACATCAATCGCATCATCATCGATCCGCGCAACAACGACGTGGTGCTGGTCGCGGCGACCGGGCCGCTGTTTGGCCCCGGCGGTGAACGGGGTGTGTACAAGACCACCGACGGCGGCAAGACGTGGAAGCAGGTGCTCAAGGTCGACGACGACACCGGCGCCAACGATCTCGCGCAAAGCGTGACCGATCCCAATACGCTCTTCGCGTCTACCTACCAGCGGCGTCGCACGGCGTGCTGCATGAATGGGGGCGGACCGGGCAGTGGCCTGTGGAAGTCCATCGACGGTGGTGACACGTGGACGCGCTCTCGGGCGGCGGCTTGCCCGGCGGTTCCCTGGGCCGCATCGCGGTCGACGTCTTCCGCGGCAGCGCCACGTCTTGTACGCGGCCGTCGAAGGGCCGGGCGCCTGGCGGCCGGGGTGCGCCCTGCAGTGGCGAGAGCGCCCGAAGGCGCGGCGGCCGGCGGTCGGGGCGGCGGCGGCGCAGGCCGGCACCGGGGTCTATCGGTCCGACGACGGCGGCACGACGTGGACCAAGATGAGCGCGACCAACCCGCGCCCGATGTACTTCTCGCAACTTCGCATCGACCCGACGTCGCCGGAGCGGGTCTACCTGGGCGGTGTCGGCCTGCACATGTCCGTCGACGGCGCGCGCACCTTCGAGACCGATGCCGCGCTGGTCACGCACGACGACGTGCACGCGATCTGGATCAACCCGGCCAACCCCAACCACATCCTCACCGGTAACGACGGCGGGCTCGCCGTGTCGTACGACATGAGCCGCACGTGGACCTTCATCCCCAACCTCCCGGTCGGGCTCTTCTATCATGTCGGCTACGACATGGAGATCCCGTACAACATCTGCGGCGGGATGCAGGACAACTACAACTGGTGCGGCCCCAGCGCCGCGCGCATGAATCGCGGCATCATGAACTACGATTGGTTCCAGATCCTCGGCGGCGACGGCTTCGTGGCCATCCCGGACATTCGCGACCCGAAGATCATCTACACCGAGTCGCAGGACGGCAACATGACTCGGCGCAACAAGGTGACCGGTGAGTCCAAGTCCATTCGGCCCACCACGCAGAATGTGACCAACGCGACGACGGGCGAAGCGTATCGCTTCCATTGGGATACGCCGCTGCTGTTGTCGCCCAACAATCCGGGCATTCTGCTGGCCGCGGCCAACCGCGTGTTCCGCAGCACCGATCGCGGTGATTCGTGGGAAGCGATCAGCCCGGATCTCACGAAGAACGAGAAGCGCGACGACATCGTGACCATGGGGCTCAAGGGCAGTGACATCACCGTCTCGAAGAACGACGGCATCTCGCAGTGGCCGACGATCGTGGCGCTGGCTGAATCGCCAAAACTGGCCGGCGTGTACTATGCGGGCACGGATGATGGCACCGTGCAGATGACGAAGGATGGCGGGAAGACGTGGACCAATATCACGAAGAATCTGCCTGGTTTCCCGGCGGGGCACGCCTTCGTGTCGAAGGTGGCGCCGTCGCGCTTCGACGCCGCGACCGTCTACGTCACCGTCGACAACCACCGGTTGAACGACTACGAGCCGTATGTGTGGATGAGCACCGATTTCGGCGCGACATTCCGGCCGATGACTTCGGGGTTGACGGGCGAAGTGATCAAGACGCTCACCGAAGACACGCGCAACGCGAACGTGTTGTACGTGGGCACCGAGACGGGAATCTTCCTGTCGCTCGATCGCGGCGCGTCGTGGCGTCGCCTGCGCGGCAACCTCCCCACGGTGCGCGTCGACGAACTCACGATCCATCCGCGTGACAACGCCCTGCTGGCGGCAACGCACGGGCGCGCGCTCTGGATCCTCGATCATCTCGAGCCCATCCAGGAGTACACGGCGGTCAAGGAGGCCGACGCGACGCTCATCACCCCGGGCTTCACGCTGCAGTGGAAGTACAAGGACGACCGCAACGACGAGTTCTGGGGCCACCAGTTCTTCACCGGCGAGAATCCGCCGGTGGAAACGGTGATTCAGTTCAATCTGACGAAGCCGGCCACCAAGCCGATGATCCGGATCAGTTCAGCCACCGGTGGCGTGGTGCGTGAACTCGCCGTGCCGGATGCGCGCAACGTGGCGGGTATTCAAACGGTGTGCTGGGATCAGCGTGTGGAGCCCGTGCGCGCCGTCGGACCGGTCGCGCCGGCCGGCGGTCGCGGTGGTGGCGGTGGCGGCGCTCGGTGCCGCGCGCGGGCCGATTCCGGATGCGCCGGTGCCGTTGCCGCCGGTGGGGTACCTCGCAGAAGATCCATGTGCCCCGGCAGGTGGAGCCGGCGGCGGCGGTGGTGGTGGCTTTGGCGGACGCGGAGGCGGTGGTGGCACGCAGGGACCGCAAGTGCTGCCTGGCACGTACTCGGTTGCGCTGGTGAGTGATGGCAAGGTGGTCGACACCAAACCACTCACCATCGCTATGGACCCGCAGGTGCAAATGACCACGCTGGCCCGCGCGCAGTACAACGCGCTGTTGATGGACCTGCACGGCATGCACCGGCGCGGGGCCGATGTCACGGCACAGCTCACGGCGTTGTACGCCGAGATGCAGAAGGTGGTGCCGAAGGTGGATTCCAGCAGCGCCACGCCGGCGGTGAAGACGCAGTTCGCCGCGTTCCGGAAGGAGTTTGACGCGTTGCGGCCGAAGTTCGGCGTTGGCGTGCCGGCGGTGACGTTCGCACCCGGCGGCGGTGGTGGTGCCGGCGGTGCAGCCGCAGCGGCCGCCGCCAACACCAACGTGGTGGCGCGGGTGGCGACGGTGAAGGGGGCGATCATGGGCGCGTGGGAAACACCCAGTGCATCACTCATGAAGCAGGTGGCCGACGTGAAGTCGCCTCCGGGCGTGGCTTGGTGGGCGGGCGGCGTGGCGGCGGGGCGCGGTGTGCCGGTGGGTCGGCGTCCGGGGGGGGGAGCCGGGCCCGGCGTCGGCGCCCCGCGCGCGGCGGGCTGCGCCGGCGTCGCTCTGCGGGGCGGGCGCGGCGGCGGCGCGGGGGTGCGGGTCGCGAGACGGTGTCCCGCGCGTATCTCGTGGGCGGGCCCCGGCCGGGCGGGGCGGCGTCCTCGGCCGTCCGCGGCGGGTCGCGGTCGGGGCGGGTCGGCGCGGTCGCGGGCAGGTGCGTTCGCTCGGCCGGGGCCTCGCCCGATCGGGATTGGCGAACGCGGCGGCGTATTGGGGGCTCTCGGTGGAGCAATACAAGAAGAAGGCCGATGTCTGGCCGATCAACACGAACGGCGAACTGCTGGTGACGGTGATCATCGAGAGCAAGGAAGGGCTTGCCCACGCCCGCGAGATCGCGGCCGAGCCGGGCGTGGGCAGTCGCCGTGGACGGGGGGGCGGGGGCGGGGGGCGCGGGAGCGCGGCAAGCGGGGAGATGGAACAGTGGAAGGATGGCGTGCATCTGCAGGGCGCAACGGTGGGGGCGGTGGAGAGGGGGGGGGGGGGGGGGGGGGTGGGGGGGGGGGGGGGGGGGGGGGGGGGGGGGGGGGGGGGGGGGGGCGGCGGGGGGGGGGGGGGGGGGGGGGGGGGGGGCGGGGGGGGGGGGGCGGCCGCGGCGCGCGCGCCGCGCGGCGTCGCCGGGGCGGCGCCGCGCCGGGCGGCGGCGGCGCGCCCGGGCCGGCCGGCCGGGGCCCGCGGCGCGCGCGGGCGGGGCGCCGCGGCGCGGCCGCCGCGCGCGGCGCCCGCCGCCAGGCGCGTCGCCGGCCGAGCCGCGCCGCAGCGCTCGGAGCCGCCACCTGGAGTCGGCGGGCGTCCGACGCCCAGGATCCAAGCCCGGCCAGTCCTGTCGGCGGGTCCCCCGACTGGTGCTTCGAGCCAACCGTCCGCAGGTTGTCACACTGCGCGTGCTGGCTGGACGTCTCCCGTCTCCAATCTCCCGTCTCCCGTCTTCAGTTTACGGCTTCTTCAACCCGTCCCTCGTCGGACTGTCATCCTCATTCCACGCAAACGGCGCCCCCTTCACTTGCCTCGGGTACACCTCGTTCAAGTTCGTCGCGTCGTACATGCGTCCGTTCTTCATGACGTACTTGATCGCCTGCGTGTTCTGCAGATTCTCCAGCGGATTGCGGTCGAACACGATGAGATCGGCCATCTTGCCGACTTCGAGTGAGCCGACATCCTTGCCCAGGCCCAGCGCTTTCGCGCCGTGAATGGTGGCCACCTTCAGTGCATCGTGCGGCGTCATCCCTTCGCCCATCCCGATGTTCCACATCTCCCAGTGGAAGCCGATGCCTTGCTGCTGACCGTGTGAGCCCACGCCCGCCGAGCCGCCGGCGTCGATGAGCTTTTTGATGTCACCACCGGCCTGCTTCATGTTGTACTGCGAGTCGTGGAACCAGCCGGCCTGACCCATCGTGGTCACCGCGCCCGCTGAACCACCACGACGCAAGATCTTGCCTTCGAGATCGCTCCATGGCGTGAACAGCTGCAGCTTGGCGTCGTGCAGCAAGTCCATCTTCTCGTACCAGTAGTTCTCGGCCCATGGCGCGCCGTACGAGACGATGAGCGTGGGGGTGTACGTCATCCCCGATTCGGCGAGCAGCTTGATGACATCGCTCTGCAGCGGATACGTCGGGATCGTGTGCTCGTGCCCGCTGTAGCCGTCGATCGCCTCGGTGATGTTCATCTTCACATCCAGGCCGCCTTCGGTCGTCGGCATGAGCTTGAGCTCATTGGCCGCCTGAATGACCCACTGCCGCACTTCTCGGTTGCCGGTCTGGTATTCCTTGATCGTCTTCGTGTCGTAGTACTCGGCGTACCGCCGCAGCACGCGACGCGCGTCGTCGATGTTACGGATGTTCTCCGCCGCGAACACGCCGGGACCGGTGGAGTAGATGCGCGGTGCCAACACGCGACCGGCCTTCTCCTGATCTTCGTAGCTCAGCACATCGGTGCTACCAGTCTGCGGATCGCGCGCCGTGGTGACGCCGTAGGCGAGGTTCGCCGCGTAACTCCACACCGGATCGCGATGGATGTTGTTCGCGACGCGCAAGTGTGCGTGCGTATCCACGAATCCGGGAATGATGGTCTTGCCGCTCACGTCGATCGTGCGCGCACCGGCCGGCGCCTTCACCGAGCCGCTCTTGCCGATGCCGACGATGCGATTGTTCACGATGGCGATATCACCGCTCGCGAAGATCTCGCTCCCCTTCATCGTGCTGAGTCGCGCGCCCTTCAGCAGCACGCTCGCCTTGGGGATATCGCGCGGCGCCGCAACCCTGATACGCGTTTCCACGGGCTTGTACGTGGCCAGCGTACGGGCAGCACCGCGTCCAGCCGGCGCAGCGGCGGAGTCACCGCCACCGGCACCGGGCGCGGGACGTGGATTCGCTTTGCGCACGGAATCATCGAACGCCATCCCGCGCTCGATATCGTACACCGCGTGCGCATTGCCGATGGACCAGTGAATGGTCTTGCCATCCGCGCCCCAACTGGGAAACTGCGCACCGATGTCCGTCAGCTTCTTGCTGGGGAAATCCTGACTCGGCACACCACCCGCCGCACCACCGCCGCGGCCTTCGCCAACCGTGATCGTCGGCTCGGGCCCGCCGGGCCACGGAATGTCGGGGATGTAGTAGAGATCGAGATTCACCTGCGCCAACACGTGCGTGCCATCGGGCGACAAGCGCGCCCAAGCCCGCCGCCGCCACCACCGCCGCCGCCGCCACCTGCGGCGCCGCCGGAGATGCGCAGAATGCCCTTGATGTCGGTGCCGTCCCAACGCATCGAGTACAGGCCGCGCTGTCCGCTGTATGCGAAGATGCGGGACGTATCGCGCGCCGAGAAATGCGCGTCGCCCGCGTTGTTGGCGATGAAGGTCGCTTCACCGCCGTTGGCGGAATCCACACCAGTTCCCAGCGCCGCCGCGCCCGACCACCGCCGCCGCTGGCCGTACGAAACGCGCGGGACGGCGCACGGGTGGCCACAATGCGCGAACCGTTGGGTGTGTATTCGGGGCTCGACCACAGTGCCTGCTGCGGCGTCAGCCGCTGCGGTTGGCCACTGCCGTCGCTGCGCACGCGATTCAGATATCCGATGCTGTCGGCCCATGTGGTGTAGGCGATGTATTGGCCGTCAGGACTCCACGTGGGTTCGAACTCGCCGAAGTCCTGCGACGTGAGCCGCTTGGGCGTGCCGGCGGGATAATCCATGACGTACACGCGATCGAGCGCGACGAACGCGAGTCGCTTGCCATCGGGGCTCGGCACCGCGTCGCGGATCTGCTTGATGGTGAACGTCGACGAGTCGGAAATCGGATAGTCAAAGGCAACCTTGGGGCCGAGCGCCTGCACCACGTCCACTTCAAACGGAATCTCGGTCGCCTTTTTCGTGTCCATGGCCACCTTCCAGAACTTGCCGTCCCACGTCGTGATCAGGAACCTGGAGTCGGGGGTGAACGACATGCCCGGATACACATCCAATGAGGCGCGCGATTCCTGATCATCGCGCTGCACGGGACCGGTGAGCCATTCGTCTTCGTTGCTCGCGAGATTGCGAATACGCAGCCGCGTGTGATCGACGTAACGCGTGCCGTACACGAGCCACTTGCCATCGGGCGAGAGCGTGGGGCGGAACGCGGAGCCCCAGCGATTCTCCTTCACCGTGGTCTGACCGGTCTCGCGGTCGTACTGCATGAGGTCGTAATCGCCGAGTGGCGTGTTGTAGACCCACGAGCCACGACGCTGCGCGTAGTAGACGTAGCGCGGATCCTTGCCGAACGCGGGCCCTTCCTCGCGGTTCACGTCGGGCTGCGCACCACCGCCTGCGCGTCCCGCGGCCGCTGCGCCGCCTTCACCGCGAATGAGCTGAATGCCGGTGCCACCGGTCGCGGGGAACATCCAGAGCTTCTGTCCCCGCGTGGCAATGATGTACTTGCCATCGGGCGTCCAAATGGGCGACTCGTACGTGTTGGTGTTGCCGCTGGTGAGTTGGACCGTGTCCTTCTTGTCGATGGAGATGGTGAACAGGTTGTAGCCGCCGGTTCGATCACTGACGAACACGATGCGTTTGCCGTCCGGCGAGATGCGCGGCTGCGCGTCGAACGCCATGCCGCGCGTGAGCGGCGTGGCCTTCCCGCCGGCAATCGGCATGGTGTAGATATCGCCGAGCAAGTCGAAGACGAGGGTCGTCCGTCTTTGCTGACGTCGGACGACATCCAGTTGCCGCTCTTGGTCGTGAACGCGAGCGTGCGCGTGGGTTTGAGCGGAAGCCCTTCCTGCATCGGATCTCTGGTCGGTGGCGTGGCGCCGCCGCGTTGCGCGGTCGCCGTGATCGGCAGGCTCACCAGCGCGAGAATCGCCGCGCCGATGCGCCGACGGTGCCGGGGGACGAGTGGAGAGTGGTGCGACGCGAGCATGTGAAATCCCTGTGCGAAGGAGGCCCGTGGGGGACGGCGACGGGGCGAGGGGGTTGGCCCGGGAAGAAAGTGAAGTGTGCATCGCCAAAGGGCCATAGTGGCGGGTTGCAGGTCCCGAGCCGAACAGTACCTTTGCGCCCATGAAGACTCCTTACTGGAAATCGATGACGCTCGTGGCATCACTGTCCGCTGGCGCGCTCCCGACGCAGCTGCTGTGGGCGCAGCAGGGCACCGCGACCGATCCCACCGCCTCGCTGCTGAGCGAATTGATACGGGTCAACACCAGCAACCCACCGGGGACCACCCAACCGCTAGTCGATCTGCTGGCGGCACGATTCAAGGCCGCGGGCTTCTCCGTGGAAATCTTTCCCACCCCGGACGCCGGCAAGTCCCACTTCATCGCCCGGCTCAAGGGCGATGGGAGCAAGCGACCCGTGTTGCTGGCCGCGCACGCCGATGTGGTGGGCGTCGAACGCGAAAAATGGTCGATGGACCCGTTCGCCGGCGTGATCAAGGATGGTCACGTGTACGGTCGCGGCGCGATTGACTTCAAGGGTGGCATGGCCGTGTTCGCGATGGCCGCACTGCGCCTGGCGGAAACCAAGGTACCGCTGGCCCGCGACGTGATCTTCATGGCCGAAGCCGACGAGGAGGGCGCGCCGATGAACACCAGTTGGCTGGCGCGCGATCACTGGGCCTCGATGGATGCGGAGTTCGCGCTCAACGAAGGCGGCTGGATCATCAAGGACGACGCGGGCAAAGTGCGCTACGTGAGCATCTCGACCGCCGACAAGTCGGTGGTCGGCATCACGCTCTCGGCCAAAGGCACGTCGACGCACTCCTCGATGCCGTTCCCCGACAACGCCATCGCGTCGCTGGGCGCGGCCCTCGGCCAAGATTGCCGCCTACGAAACCCCTGTGCAACTCACGGCCGAGTCGAAACAGTTCTTTCTGACGCTGGGCAAGACGAGCACTGGCGCGACCAGCCGCGCATTCCAGCAACTGGTCAACGGCACTCCCGCGCAGGTACGCGCGGCAGACCGCGTGATCTCCAAGGATCCACTGCTGCACGCCATCATGCGCAACACCATTGCGCCGGTGCTGATCAGTGGTGGTTTTCGTTGCAACGTGATTCCCGGCACGGCCGAGGCCACACTGAATCTCCGACTGATTCCGGGCACCGATCCGAACGCGACATGGTGAAGCTGATCGAAAAGTTGGTGAAGGACCCGCGCATTACGGTGAAGCTCGCCAGCAGCACCGACGGTGCCCACCGCCACCACTGGCCGTGCGACGGCCATTCCGGTTTCCTCGGTGGAGACCGAGTTGTACAAGGCGTTGGCACTGGAATCGAAGGCCCAGTGGCCGACGGCCGAAGTGACGCCGTATCTCTTTCAGGCGGGGACGGACGCGGCGGCGTGGCGCTCGCGCGGCGTGCCGGTCTACGGCATCTACCCGTATCCGATCAGCAACGACGAACTGCGGCGCATGCACGGCAACGATGAGCGCGTAAGCGTCGCCGCCCTGCAGCAGGGTACCGACATGATCTACCGCACCCTGGTGCGGGTGGCCGGAAAAACCACGACACCGTCAGGCAAGTAACAGCGCATCGAGCTCGGCATCGCCGCAGGGCAGGCGCACGCCGTCCGTTGTCGCGCCCGACACCAGCAATGCCATCACCGACGCCGTGCTGCGGCGATGCATCCAGTAGGAGTCGACGCAGGCCGAGACGGCCCGCATCAGTGGCGAGCGCCCCGCGCCATCGCGCGCGTTGACATCCGCACCGCGTGCGACGAGCAGGCGCACGGTTTCGGGCCAACCGCGCCAAGCGGCTACATGGAGCGCGGTGCTGCGTGGCGCAATGTCCCAATAACCGTTCCCGTCCACATCCAGTGCGTCGACGGGCACGCCAAGGTCGAGCAGTGCGCGCACACCGTTGGTGTTGCCGATGCCGGCAAACTCGGCCAGCAGGGCGCCACCGCGGGCCAGGACGTCGGCGTGGAGCGGCGGGAACGTTGTGAGCAACGCCTGCACCTCGGTGGAATCGCCCTTGGCGCACGCGGCGAGCACGGCGTTCGCGCCACTGAGCGCGGTGTTGATCCCACGCTGTTCGAGCAGGGACAGCACATCGCCCCGACCCTTACGCGCGGCCAGCGCAATCGATGACCCTCCGTGTCCCGCAATGACGGGATCACCGCCGGCGTCAAGCAGTCGCGCAATGATCGCGAGGTCGTTGTCTCGTCGGATGGCCTGTTGCAGTGCGGTGTACCCCCAACGCGTCAACCGATTGGGATCCGCGCCGTTAACCAGCAGCAGGGCAATCCCGTGTTCATCGTGCCAGTCGCACTTGCGCAGCAGCATGGTGGCCAGGCTGTCGGCGGTCAGCGTGTCATGCTCGATCAGGGCGCGCAGCGCCGCATTGTCGTACGTCTCCGGTGTGTGGTAGGTCACCTCGTCATCGTTGGCGTCGGCGCCATGCTCCAACAGCAATCGCGTCAGTGCTCCGACATGCGCAATCCCGCTGGCGCCATACAGGACGCTCTCCCATTCCGCCTTCTGCCGACCGCCGGCCGTCATGAATCCGGTATTGGCGCTGGCTCCGCCTCGCAGCAACGCGGTCGCCGCCCCGACAAATCCCTCCGTGCGCGCGGCATCGTGCTGCAGGAAACGGGAGAAGCACAGATAGGTGAGGGCATCCCATCCGTGGGGACCGCCCTTGGTGGTGGCAGCGCGCGGGTCATTGGCCAGCGTGCCCAGCACCAGTGCCTCGTCGCCCAGCACAGCCGCGGTGTAAATGTTCGCGCCGGCTACCTGCGGATGCATGGCCAGCAGTTCGTTGGCACGGTCGAGAGTGCCCGACGCATGATCGGCATCCTGCGGGACGGTCGCGGCAACCAGAAAATCGGCGATCGGATCGGTCACGTGAGCTCCGGCGCATGGGGAGCGGGGGTGCAGCGAGCCATCGCGCAAGATACTACGTTTGCCCGATGCCCGAATATTCTGCCCCGTCCCGGAATCGGCAACACGTTCGCGACGCGACGACCGATGCGCGGACGATTGCCGAGTCGCCCTCGGAGCAGGCGGCCTTTTCCAAGGCGGCCACGCGACTGCTGCCAATGCTCTTCGTCTGCTACATCGTCGCCTATCTCGACCGCGTGAATATCGGATTTGCGAAGCTGCAAATGGTCGCGTCGTTGGAGTTCTCCGATGCAGTGTACGGATTCGGCGCCGGCATCTTCTTCATCGGGTATTTCCTGTTTGAGGTGCCCAGCAACCTGATCCTCGAGCGTGTGGGTGCCCGGGCGTGGATTGCCCGCATCATGATCACGTGGGCGATGGTGTCGGGCGCGTTTGCGTTCGTGGCGGCTATCCCCTGGGGGCCGCTGCCCGCCCTGTTTGGACTCCGACGCGTGGAGTTCAGTTTCTACGCGTTGCGATTCCTGCTCGGCATTGCCGAGGCCGGATTCTTCCCTGGGATCATTCTCTATCTCACCTACTGGTTCCCGGCGGCGCGACGGGCGCGTACGGTGGCGTTGTTCATGACGGCGGTGAGCGTGGCCAACGTGGTCGGGGCGCCACTGTCGGGCGCTATCATGCAGTATCTGGATGGGTGGGCCGGATGGGCCGGCTGGCGGTGGCTCTTTGTCGTGGAAGCGATTCCGTCGTTGATCGTCGGCGTCGCCGTGCTGACCTGGTTGCCCGATCGTCCCGCCAACGCGCGCTGGCTCAATGTCGATGAACGCGATGCCATCGTGCGGCGCATCGATGCGGATCGCGCGTCCGGCGACACGCTGGCCACTGCGTCCGGCCACGGCGTGCGCGCGGCCTTCTCCGACGGGCGAGTCTGGATGCTGGCGTTTGTCTACCTGACGCTGACATTCGCGCTGTACGCCATCAACTTCTGGATGCCAACCCTGGTGCAGGAGATTGGGATTCGGCGCACGGACTACCTGCGCATCGGTCTGGTCACGATGATCCCGTGGGGATTGGGCGGCATGGCGATGGTGCTGGTTGGCGCACATTCCGACCGGACCGGGGAACGTCGATGGCACGCAACCGGGGCTCTCCTTGTCACGGCGCTGGGTATGGCCTTGCTCGCCGTGGTCGGACACGCGCCGGCCTGGTCAATCCTTGCGCTGTCGTTGGTCACGTGTGGCACGCTCTCGGCCGTGGCCACATTCTGGGCCGTGCCAACGGCATTCCTGCGCCACACAGCGGCCGCTGCCGGTATTGCGTGGATCAACTCTGTCGGCAATCTCGGTGGCCATTTCGGGCCTGACCTGATTGGACGTATTCGCGAGGCCACCGGATCGTCCGCGAATGCCTTCGTCGCGCTCTCCGTGATCTCGGCATCGGGCGCGCTGGTGATGTGGTGGGTGACGCGCGTGCGCGCCGAACGATGAAACGTCCGGCGTCCCTCGCTATTTGAGTCCCGTCACAAACTGCAGATACGCCTCACGCTGCGCCTCGACGGCCTCGACGGGACCGAAGCACTGGAAGAACAATGTGCCGCGCGGCGTCTCGACCACCATCGCAATGAGCACGTGATTCGGCCGTGCCGCCTCGGCCGTCGAACCGGTGCCAATACCCCGCGCATATGTGCCACGGTACTCGGCCATCGTGATGGGAAACGGCTTCGTCAGCTGGGTCCGCTTTTCCTCAACCGGCTGGCCTGTTGGATTGGAAAACTGACTCTTCCACCGCTCGAGATTGGCATCGACCGATCCGCCCTGTCCCGGGCCGAAGAAATACACGACGACCTCGGCACTGCCGCTGCCAACCGATGCCGTCGAGTACTCGGCCAGCCGCATACTCGAGGACGGGGCGCGGGAGCTCCATGTGGACGGAACCGCCGTCTGGTAGTCGAGAAACGTGGTCAGTGATCCGGACGATGGGGCGTTCTGCGCCCCCAACGTGGCAACCGGCAGCGTCGCCAGCGAAAGGGTCAACGCGAACAGCCGGAGGCGGGCACGGAGCATGGCGGGGCGGGTGGGGTAGTGGACGTCGGGTATGGCCAGGGGAGCCCCGGCCAGGTCACAGCGCTGTCACCAACAATAGCGCGTGACCGCCCCCGCGCGCTAACGTTACGGCATCTACCACCCCCCTTACCGAGACACCTCTCTATGGCAAGAACGTTTGGCTTCAAGATGGCAGTGGCAGCACTGGTGCTGGTTCCGTCAATCGCCGCGGCGCAGGGCGACACGGAAAAGTCGCGCACCGTCGCCGGCGGCGGCATTTCAATCGCCGGCTGGCAGGGCAAGATCGACGCGAAGGAAACCGCCGCCGGACTGACGCTGAATGATGCGAAGCTCATGAAGATGGGCAACGACATGATGGTGACGACGGGACCGGCGGTGGCCTACTGGAATCCGGCCAACAAGGCGACTGGCAACTACACCGTGAAGGCGACGTTCAAGGAACCGGCGTACATGAACGTCAACACCCATCCGCATCCGTATGGCATCATGATTGCCGGGAACGATATGGGAACGGACACGCAGAGCTATCTGTACTGCGCGGCCTACGGCAACGGCAATTTCATCGTGCGTGGCTTCGGTCCGGCGGCGTTTCAGATGAACGGTGGGCGTGGCGGCGCTGATCCGGCCGTGAACAAGGCGGCCGAGAAAGGCGCGCCCGTGCAGCAGGAGATCGCGATGACGGTGACGGCCGACAAGGTCGATTGCATCATCAACGGCAAGGTCGTGGCCAGCTACGACAAGACGGCGGTCGTGGGCGAAGGCAAGCTCAAGTCGACGGATGGCGTGTATGGTTTCCGCTTTGCACACAACACCGATGGCCTCGTCTCGGGTTTGACGATGACGAAGAACAAGTAGCCTGGCGTTCGCTTGCTGACCGTCTACACGGCGCAGCAGGTACACGCGGCTCTCGACTGGGAGACGCTGGACTCGGCGCTCACCGCGGCATTCGCGGTGGGCGCCGATGTGCCGTTACGGCATTCGCATGCGCTCAACGACGTCGACGCGCTGTTGTTGATGCCGGCCTGGACCAAGGCGCACATCGGACTGAAAGTCGTCACGTTCATGCCGGGTGCGCCGGCGCTTGGCGCGCCCACCGTGGGTGCCACTTACCTGCTGTTCGATCGTGCCACCGGACAGGCGCAAGCGGTGATGGACGGCGACGCCATCACGGTACGCCGCACGGCGGCCGTGTCCGCCATCGCGGCGCGGTTCATGGCGCGCGCCGATGCGCGCACACTGCTCATGGTGGGCACCGGGCATCTGTCGGCGTGGATGGTGCGGGCCCACTGTGCGTTGCGCCCGGGCATTGATCGCGTGGCCGTCTGGGGACGTGACAGGCAGCGGTCGACGGCGTTGGTGGAACGCCTGCGCACTGAGGGGTTGCCGGTGGCCGTGGCCACCGATCTTGAAGCGGCGGTGCGCACGGCTGACATCGTCAGCTGTGCCACCACGGCGCGTTCACCGGTGGTGTTGGGCGAGTGGATTTCGCCCGGTACGCATGTTGACCTGGTTGGCGGCTTCACGCGCGACATGCGTGAGGTGGACGACGCGGCGGTGTCGCGAAGCCGTATTGCGGTGGACAGTTACCGCGGGGCGCTGGCAGAGGCCGGCGACTTGGTCGTGCCGTTGGAAACTGGTGTGGTTGTGCGCGACCAGGTGGTTGCCGAGTTGGCGGAGTTGGTGCGTGGTGACGTGGTGGGTCGCACGAGCGCGCAGCAGGTCACGCTGTTCAAGTCCGTGGGGACGGCACTGGCCGATCTGGCGGCGGCGCAGGCGGTGGCGACGTCTGGAAGTCGCTAGCGGCGCGCTGCATCGAGCGCCGTGAGTTGCGACGCGAGCTCCGCGAGTGGAAGCTCGACCCCGATGAAGAGCGCCACCGGCCGTGCATCGGCGTGCGGCCATGAGCGATCCAGCAGCACCTTCTTCCTCCCGCCGATCCGGTTCCAGACGAACATCTCATCAGGGCTATCGCTGAACCGCACCATCCCTTTGGCGCGAACAACCGACGCGGGCAACGCGCTCGCGAAGCGCAGGAACGCGTCGCGATCCACCTGTGCGGGCAAGGGCATGGTAGCGGTCGCAAACGGATGCGCGTGCGCCGCGCGAGGCGCGTCAGGCGAGCGGACATTCGCGTCCGGGCGCGCGGTCCGCGTGGCGATGTCCCGCGCATTCGCGGACAGTCGCGCGACCGTGTCGGCAAACAACGCCGGCGAGGTGACCTCAGCGCGCGCGTTGACCGCACGGATGCTCGCTTCCACCGCCGCCAGCCGGGGCGCCTTGAGACGGTGCGTCCAGTTGAATACCAGATGCGTCGCGGTGCGGGCCTGCGCCGCCTCCAGCGCATTGTGCCACCACCGTCGCTGCCACCGCGATGCATCGATCACCGTGATCTGCAGCGGCAGCGTGAACTGCGACAAGCGCTGGTCCATCGACAGGTATCCCAGCAGCTCGTCCGCCTCGGTCGCGCCGTTGGCTTCAATCAGCATCACATCACCCGCATTGCCCGTGACGGCATGCAGCGTGTCCATCAGCTCGCGCAACGACGTGCAGCACACGCACTCACCATTCAGCGGCGTCACCAGCGCATCCAACTGGGCCAGTCGGGCCGCATCGATGGTGGCGTTCACGAAGTCATTGAGAATGACGCGGGGGCGCAAGCCGCGCGCGTGCAACTCGGGAATGACCTCGGTCAGAAATCGGGTCTTGCCGGCGCCCAGAAACCCGACCAAAAGGACGAGCGGGATCATCGATGCGTGATGGGCAACTGCGGCCACACTCCCCGCGTCAGCCCCATGATGGCATGTCCGGCAGCACGACGAAGGGTTTGCGACGCTGCAGAGCGCCGTCGAGATGCAACAGCGCGAGACCCACTCCAGCCGCGCCCTGCATCAACCCCGTCTGCGCCACCACGTCCAATGGGCTCACACGATTCTCCGCCTGCACCCACTTGAGGCCGTCGCCGTCAGTGGTGGCTCGCGACAGCGTGTTGTCCATCACCCGGGTAGCGAGCGCGAGATGCGACGGATCGCGCCCCGCCACGTACAGGGCCGTGAAGAACTCCGCAATGCCGCAGTTCCCGCAGCACTGCGAAATGTTGTTCCAGTACCCCGAACGATCGGGGTGCTGTTCCGGCGCACCGCTTTCCGTGATGCCCTGCACGAGCTGGGGGATGTAGGCGTTCCAGCGCGCGTCACGCGTGGCCATCGCCAGCTGTCGGTAGAACCGCGCGGTTCCGGCCGGTCCATGACACCAGCTCAGGTAGTACAGCTGCTCGCCACCGGGTTCGGAGTGGAAGATCTTCCGCCCGCCCGCGGGCATGTGCGTGGTGATCGCGTCGAGATACGTCGCGCCGGAACGCGCCGCGTCGAGCGCCGGGGCGGCGTGCTCGCGATCATGCTGCGCAAACGTGGCCAGCGTGTACCCAACGCCCGCCGTTCCGTGCGAGAAGTTGGGATAACGACGCGGCATGGCCCCGTTGATGCTCCACTTGAGCCCACCGTGCTCGGCCACGCCGGCGTCGATGAGTGCGGCCACCACGCGGCGCTCATCCTCGCGCCATTCACGCCACGACGGATCGCGTTCCTCCAGCCACAACAGCGTGAGCAAAATGCCGCTGGTACCCGAGATGATATCGGTGGACTCGTTCCACGACGCGCTGGGTCGGTTTGCCCGCATGGCATCGGCGAGCAGTCGTCCAATGCGATCGACCGCATCAGAATACGCGACCGTGTGCGTGGCTTCAAACGTGAGCCGCAGGGCATACGCGATGCCGGCAACGCCGGTATACAGGCCGGCGCCTTCGTCGCCGAGGGCCGCCCCGTACGTGGGCAGCGTGGCGATGAGATGGTCGGCAGCGCCGCGCGCCACCTGCAGATAGCGCGCGTCACCCGTGGCGCGATGCAGCTCGAGATAGAACAGCAGCACACCCGCACTGCCGCTGTAGAGATTCTGCTGGACCGATTTCGGGTCGCCGGGATTGGCGGGCCAGGTGATGCGCCCGCCATCTTTTATGGCCGATCGCGCAATCCATCGCTCAGCGCGAAGCGCCGCGTCCAGATACGGTCGGCTGTCCGCCGATGGCATCAACCCGTTCAGCGCACGCAGCACTGTCGGCGAAAGCGTGCTCGCTGCCGCCACAAGAGTGGCCTGCCCCAACAGGTCGCGTCGAGTGAGCGGCGAACGCATTGGCGGGCGCCCTGGCAACGTCAGCCACCGACCAGAAGCGTTTCGCGACCTTCCAGTCGCAGCACACTGCACACCGGATCGCTGGCCTGCGCCGGCAGTGTCACTACCACACCGTTGTCCACGCGTCGCGCCGGCAGCGTATCAAGGGGGGACGCGCCCATCATGGTGACGCGCGACGGCAGCGTCTGCAGGCCCGGCAGCAGCAGTTCGCGCGCCGCCGGCCAGGTGGGCAGGAACACATTCACGCGATCGCCCAACGGGGACTTGGTGGCGCGAAAGGCCGTGCCGGCAAACGGTGAGGCGGTCGTGCCGTGAATGGCGTCACCATGGCGATCCATCCAGCGGGCCAGTCCCTGCAAGCGGTCGATGCTCTCCGGTGGAATCGCCCCGGAAGCCAGCGGTCCGACATTCAGCAACAGGTTGCCACCCTTCGACGCGGTTTCCGACAACATCGACACCAACTGCGGCGTCGATTTGAAGTCTTTGTCGGCGCGGTTGTAGCCCCAGTTCTGGTTCATGGTAATGCACGATTCCCAGTCGACACCGGGCAGACCCTTGTCGGGGATGTTCTGCTCCGGCGTGCCGAAATCGCCGATGGCCCCAATGCGTGCGTCCTCCATGCCGGCGCGATTGGGCGCGACCCGGTTGTTCACCAGCACATTGGGTTGCAGTGCGCGGCACTTGTCGGCCAATGCCGCACCCAGTTCGCGCGTCCACGTGCTTTCCCATTCGCCGTCAAACCACATCACGCCGATGTCGCCGTATTGCGTGAGCAGCTCTTCCACCTGCGCGTGCAGGAACTCCACATACTTCGTGAGCGACGCGCCATCGGCCGGCCGCTGCGGTGCTTCCCAGTCGCGGCGCGGCAGGTAGTCGGGATGGTGCCAATCCATGATGGAGTGGTACCAGCAGGGCACTACCCCATGTCGACGACAGGCGTCGGACACCAAACGCATCATGTCGCGCTGATCACCGGTGCGGGACACATTGAAGTTCCCGTGCTTCGAGGGCCACAGCGCGAACCCGTCGTGATGCTTGGTGGTGATCACCAGGTAGCGCATGCCGGCCCGCGCGGCCATCCGGGCAAGACCATCCGGATCAAATCCGGTGGGCTGCCAACGCATGAGCAGCTTGTCGTACTCGTCAATCGGGATCTTGGCGTTGTTGCGAATCCACTCGCCGTAATTGGTCTTGCCTCCCCACTCGCCGGCGAGGATGGCATACAGCCCCCAGTGTACGAACATCCCGAACCGGGCCTCGCGCCACCAGGCCATGCGGTCGGCGGCTGGTGCTCCATGCGGAGCCGTGGGAGCGATGGTCGACCAATCGGTCGGCAGGGCGGCGAGGCGGGAAGCGCCCGCCGTGGCGAGCGCGGCCTGCGCGCTCGAGCGAAGGAAATCGCGACGTTGCATCATGCCGAAATTCTACGCCCTCGGCGATCCCGGCGCGATGGTCTACGCGGAGGGCCGACCGAGCGCGCTCGGCCGACCCTCCGCCGACACACCTAGAAAGTCGATCCCACCGACAGGAACACCAATCGGCGTGCGCCCGTCTGCAGCGTCTGGATATCGCCCTTGACGGCAAACCCGCCCGTACCGACCGATCCGATATAGTCGGTATCCAGCAGATTGACCACATTGAGCTGGACCGTGACGTTCTTGGCCACGCCCAACCGCTCAAAACGATAGCCGACGCCCGCGTCCATCGTGGTATACGAGGGCACGGACAGGTCGTTCTGAATGGTGATGAAGCGCTTGTCGACGAACCGCGCGCCAAGGGTGCCATTCCAGCCCTTCTGGGCAAACCGAATGGTCGTGTTGGCCATCAGCTGCGGGGCATCCACCACCGACTTGCCACCGGACAGCACGGTGGTGGTGCCGGTCTTGTAGTCGTCGTTGATCTTCGAGCTGTTGTAGGACGCCGTGTTGGCCCAGCTCAGCGCCGGGGTGAGCTTCAGATTGAGCAGCCCCTCAACACCGCGTGACGACACCGTGCCGACGTTGGAGATGACGGAGGCGCAGGTGGCCGTCAACTGGCAGTTGGCGGTGGCAACCAGTCGGTTGCGGTAGTCGATCACATACGCCGAGATCGACCCTTCCATCTTCTCCCGCCGAGTGCGGAGCCCCAGATCCACCGACGTCGCGCGCTCCGGCTTGGTGTTCGCCTTGAAGGCATCGAAACCGCCGGCCGACAGGTTGTAGATGCCTGACTGCGGGCTCAACGGGTACTGATTGATGTTTTCGGAGTAGTTCGAGAACAGTTGCTCCGTGGCATTCAACATCCACACGGCGCCAACCTGCGGGAGGAACGCGCCCTTGGCCGACACACTCAGGTTCGGGCGACCCGGGTCGCCGAACGTCTTGGCGTTGGCGGTGTTGCCGTTGCTGTTAAAATCGGCGTTGACGTTCACGTACTTGGCACCGTACGTGAGTTTGAGCCGATCGGCGGCAAACACGTTGGTGTTCTGCGCGTACAACATCGTCGTGGTGATGTCGCCCGTGCGATCGAAGAAGAGCCGGATGTTGTTGTTGAAGTCCACGGCGGGGCCCGTCTGGTAATTCACCAGACCCCAGCCCATCCGTCGGATGTTGGTGGTGTTGCTTTCATACCAGATGCCAGTCTCCAACGCATTGCCGCCGAGATTCGCCGTCAGCTTGGCATTGGCGCCGGTGCGCTGCCCATCGTACTGCGTCTGACGGAAGAAGATCGGATCGGCGCTCCACGTGCTGGGTCCGTACGTGGGGGCGTGCCAGTCGCCATTGCCCTTGTTGGTATGGAAGTACGGCTGCACCGTCAGTCGGGCGCTTGCACCCAGTGTGAAATCGGCGAGCAGGTAGGCCAAGTGGTCACGACGCGCGCCAAGCGATGACTGCCAGTAGGCTTCGTCTTCCTGCCCTGACGTGTTCGCGTACTGTTTCGCCAGGTTCCAGTCGCTGAACTGATCCCAGTCGCGACCACTCTGCTTGTAGCGTGCCAGCGTCAGGTCCACGTAGTCCGCTTCGTTGCGATTGGAGAACGAGTAGAAACCCGTGACCTTGGTCGAACCCAGGAACGCCACGGCCTTGCCGTTCACTTGTTCAAGCCACGTCTGCCCATCATGGAAGAGGCCATTCTGGTTCAGCAGCCCCTTGTTGATCGGTGAGGCCGTCTCACCGGCGCCTTTCCACTTGTCGTTGTCCTGACGCGTGAAGCTGAGATAGCCGCTCAGACCTTTTTCTCCGCGCGTCCAGAATCCGGTGTCATAGCGGCCCGTGGTGCGATAGGTGTTGGCGCCGCCCACCGTCTGCTTCAACAGGAAGCTGCGCTGGGCATTGGGCGCATCGGATGCGTACTGCACCACGCCACCCAGGTTGTTGGCCGATGACGTACCCAACGCGCCGCTCCCCTGCGCGACGCTGGCGCCGGCGAGATTCTCCGCATCAACCGCGCGGCCGATGCCGAGTCCGTTGAAGTTGCCATAGCTCATATCGCCAAGGGGCAGACCGTCAAACGTCTGGCCCACCTGTTGTGTCTGAAATCCGCGCATCGTCACGCGATTGGACCATTCGTACTGTCCCCAGGGATCGGAGCTGTTGAAGTTCACGCCGGGCAGCCGCTCCAACACCTTGAGCGCGCTGGTGCCCGCGGGACGCTCCTGCAATTCACGCTTGGTGAGTGCATTGGCCGTGCGGGCCTCGCCCTGGCCCGATGCTGAGGCGGTGATCTGCACAGTGCCCAGCTGTTGCGTGGAATCCTTCTTCTGCGGGACCTTCGCTGCCGGCTGCTGCGCGCCGAGTTGAGCTGCGCAGAGCGCGAGCCCGGCGGCGGTGAGGATGCGCTGACGCATGAGTTCTTGAAGCTCCGAATGAGGGATAGGCGCGGAGAGGCACACTTCCGATCGCGAGCCAACATTCAGCGTACCCTGTCACGAACGTCCCTAGGTAAGTCCGTCAGTCCGGTAAAGAACCGTCAACGCCATGTAACGGGGCCGCCATTGTAACAATTGGTGCAGCAGCGTGGATGGTCGGCCGAGACCAACAGCCATGATTGGGAGAATGGGTGTCGCGGCCATGCTGCTGATGGTGGGTTCGCCGCTCTCGGCGCAGGAACTCCGGGCGCGCCGCGACCTTGCCGTCGAGATCGCACTGGTGCAACGCGCCCGTGACTCGATCGCCGTCGAACTCGAGCAGGCTCTGCCTGCCGCCCGCGTGAAGACCGTACCGCCCGGATGGCGGGCGTCGGTGCGGGCCGTCGAGCGACGGTTGAATCTGGGCTGGTGGGGACCGGAGCCAATCCTGCTGCTGGTCTCCGACGGCGGGGCCGGGTTTCGCTGTCGAGGCGGGGCGGAGTCAGGTGCCGACCGTTGCCGAGGTCGCACCGAGGCCGTCCGAGAGCGCGGTGACACGAATTCGACCGTCGCGATCGTGATGATCTTTGCCTCGTCCGCGTGGCTTGAGCGTGACGTGTGGGAACACGAGATCACCCACGCGCTGCTGATACAGCACGGCTTTGTGCGCGAGAGCGCGCAGCACGACGCTCGACACTTCGCGCGGCGCTAGCGACTACCGCATCGGCTCCACGTCCCGCGCCGATCGGGGCGCGCCGGCGCTGGCGTCGCCATGCCAGTTCTCCGGAAATCCCTGAAGGGGAGGCCGGATTCGCATCGGTGGCGCGAACGACTCGGCGTCGTCGGACAGCGCATTCTGACTCATCAGATATTCAAGGACACTGGCGACGGTGAAAACGGCGGGCGTGTCGGCACGTTTCATTGGGTCACGGAGCGCGAAGTGTGGGAACATTGATCGGACACCTGCAAATTGGGTCGCACTGTGCGTATCGCAATCGCCCATTCGGGGGATCGCGGCACTCATCCCGCAGAGCCAGTCCGTCGGGATCAGTTTTCCGTCATGCGTGTTGTGGTGTGCCGAGAGTGCATGCATCGCCTCAATCGGCCCGGAGTGACTCCAACGGGTCGACGTGTACCGCCCGCCACGCCGGGAGCAGCGTGGCCACAAGGGCCGTCCCCGCAAGAATGCCAATCGCGGTCGCGAAGGTCACGGGGTCCAGAGGACTCAAACCGTATAGCGAGCTGCGCAACAGCTGCGCGGCCCCGGCCGCAGCCACAACGCCGATGACCAGTCCAAATCCTACGGCTCTTGCACTGGCTCGTAGCACCATGCGCACGACGCGTGCCGGCGTGGCACCAAGCGCCATGCGCACGCCAATGTCGTGCTGTCGTTGACGCACCCAGTACGAGAACACACCAAACATCCCGACCGACGCCAGCAAGAGCGCCAGCACACCAATGGCGCCAGCTACCGTGGCAGCGAATACCGACGTACTGAGCGCTTGATCCACGTACCATGTATACGAACGAAGCGATGCGCCCAGCGACGGATCTCGTGCCATGATCGCTTTGACGAGCCGTTGTGCGCCGGTCACATCGCCGCGCACGATCACGCGCGGAGACGTCTGCCACTGAAATGACTGGTAGATCGCGGTTTGCGGGTCACCCAGCCCGACGTCACGTATTGTGGGGACTATGCCAACGACGGTCCGAGGGACGCTGTCCACCAACAACGTGACGCCGAGCGCCTGATTGGGGCCTCCCAGTTGTTCGGCGAGTAGCCGGTTGATGACCACCTCGGTCCGGCCGGACGCACCCGCCGCGAAGGGTCGACCTGCCAACAGAGGAATGCCGAGAACACGGAAGTACTCGGGCGTCGCATTGACGACGGGCATCGTCTGCCGATCGGTACGACCGGGCACCCAGACGCGTCGAACAGCGTTCTGCAACGGGGAGTACTCGCTGAACGCGACCTGTGTGAGCCGCAGGCCGGTGACCAACTCCGGCAGTTCGGTCGACAGGCGCTCGCTGCGACCCGCTTCATCCTCGTTGCCCGGAACGCTGACGGTCACTTCCGTCACGTCCGCAACGGCGAATCCGAGGTTGGTGGTTTGCTGGGCGCGAATCTGTCGCAGGAACAATCCCGCCGACACCAGCAGCACGAGACAGAACACGACTTGCGCGGACAGGAATACCGATCGCAACGGCAATTGCTGTCGCTGGACGGTGGCCGGGCGCGTCGCGTGAAGCGCCGGGGCCAATCCGAAGAGCAAGCAACTCAGCACGGCGAGCCCAAGCGTGAACATCAGGGTGTTGGCGTCGGTCGAGAAACCCAGTATCGCCGACTCCGTCGTAAGGGTTCGCATCACCCACGGTGGCACCACGCGCGCGATGGCCAAGGCGGGCAGGCCGGCCAACAGTGCCAACAGCAAGCTCTCGGTCATGAGCTGTCGAATCAATCGGCCGCGCGACGCCCCCAGCGCCAGCCGGATGCGAATTTCCCGCTCGCGCGAGGCGGCGCGCGCCAAGAGCAGGTTGGCCACGTTGGCGCAAGCCAACAGCATGACTACGCCCACGCCGCCTCCAATCAACAGGAAGACGGGCAGTACCTCGCGCGACACATTGGGCCCTGAGGAACCCACCGCCGTAAACGACTGTACGAGGGCGGTGCGGTCCACCGTATCGATGCCCGGACGCCTGGTCTGTGCCAGCAACGCCGTCAATTCCGACCGCGCCGCTTCCCGAGAGACACCAGGGGCGAGTCGCGCGCCAACGCTCACGCAGCATTGATCTGTGTGAGTCAACGCGGTCTTCGAGCGCCGATCGCGAGGCCGCACGATCGTCATCGCGGTCAACGGTATCCATCCATCGACGCCGACCAAGTCGGTGCCGTCGAAACCGGCAGCGGCCACGCCAATCACGGTGAATGGCACGCCTTTCACTCGAACGGTGCTACCCAGGACATCGGGCGACGACGACAGGGTGGTGCGCCAATAGTGATGACTGAGTACGATCACCGACTGCGGCGAGCCCACTCGATCCTCATCCGGCGTGAACTCGCGACCGCGGGCCATCGGAATTCCCAGCACCGTGAAGTAGCCGGCACGCACCGGTGCTGCGGTCACGCTGCCAGTGCCGTCGGGGCGAGTGCGATCATAGGCGATGAGACCATCAAGTGACCGCGCCCGGGACTCGAACATCGCAATCTGATCCAGCGAAAAGCCGGCGCTGAATCGATCGTACTTGGTGCCTGGCGAGATCGCGTACAGCGCCACAAGACGCTCAGGCTCACGGACGCTCCAACCGCGCAGCGCGAAGGCGTTGAAACCGCTGAAGGCCGCCGCCGAAAAGCCGAGTCCACCGGTGAGCCCAAGAATCGCCACCGCGGCAAACACCGGCTGCCGTCGCAGCGACCGCGCGCCATAGCGAAGATCCTGCCAGACGCTCTCCATCCACCCCGTCAGCCACACATTGCGCGACACTTCCCGCATTACGGTCACGTTGCCCATGGCCCGATGCGCCGCCGCGTCGGCATCGGACGGCGACAGCCCTTGCGCCTCGAGTGCGCGCCGCTTCAGCTCGAGGTGATGCGCGAGCTCCTCCTTGAGCTCCGCGCTGTGTCGCCGCCACCGCAGCCACACCCGCAATCGACGCCACAGGCGCCCCGCATCGTCAACCATGCGCGAGCACCCGCTGAATGGCCCGCATCATGCGCGTGAACTCGTCGCGTTCAACCGCCAGCTG
This sequence comes from Gemmatimonadaceae bacterium, assembly GCA_016720905.1. Classification (NCBI taxonomy): domain Bacteria; kingdom Pseudomonadati; phylum Gemmatimonadota; class Gemmatimonadia; order Gemmatimonadales; family Gemmatimonadaceae; species Gemmatimonadaceae bacterium. The sequence continues at coordinate 39,434 of JADKJT010000024.1, forward strand.
CTTCTTCCCGGTGGCCGTGAGCGTGTAGTACCGCGCACGACGGTTGTTGTCCGAGATCCCCCACTCGGCCTTCACCCACCCTTCCAGCAACAGTCGCTGCAGCGCGGGATACAACGAGCTTTCCCCCACGTGCAACACCTGCTCCGAGCGCTGGCTCAGATACTCGGCGATGCCGTAGCCGTGCTTGCGCCCCGAGGTGAGGGACTTGAGCACCAGCAGGTCGAGGGTGCCCGGTAGCAGGGCCGGGGATTCACGAGGTGGCACGGGCGGTTCTCCCATCGAGGGTCGAGGGGAGCATGCGCTGCCGCCAACACCCTGTCAACTCCCATCGACCATCGATGGGAACGCGGCCGGATGAACTCCGCGCCTACGCGCCGGCCGCGCGGTCGGCCGCGTCCTGGCGACGCTGCGCCTCCTGCCAGTCCACCGTGGGCGCCACGTCACGGTCGTCGAGCGCCAGACTGGCCATCGCGCGCTCCACCACCGGCGCGCCAAGCGCCTCCGGCAGGGCGAGGCCGAACGCCAACTCGGCCCGGCGACACAATCGCTCCTCGCGCGACATGTCGTCACCATCGTGGTGTGCGCCCATGGCGTTCACCCGCGCATGAATGCCTTCATGCACAATCGACGAGGCCACCGGAGCGGCCGAGATGTCGCGTCGCGCCAGGAACGTGAGTTCGGTGATGATCACCCGCTCGCCGGGGAGATAGGCGCCGCGGCAGGCAAACCGCTCCACGCGGATACCCTGGATGTCGCGTTGCAAATGACGCAGGCGCCAGGGTTGATGCGTGTGAATGAGATCGAGCGCCTCGGTGAGTCGATGGACCACATCGGCGGTGGCGATGTCGGGTCGCGTGTTGTTCACCGACACCGGGACACCGCGAATGGTGAAATACTCTACCGTCGAACGCATAGCGGACGCTCCGGTCACCAGCGCGACAAGGCGATTGAAGAATGACGGCATCAGGCCGCCAGCACCACACCGATCACGCCGACCACGGCCACCAACAGCGCGCCCGGTATGGAGAAGCGCAACCAACGCGAAAAGTCGACTCGCGCCCCCAGCAGGCAGGCCAGGAGTGCTCCATTCGTGGGGGTGACGAGCTCGCACAATCCCGCGCCGGTTTGATACGCGATGACGGCGGCATCACGAGAGATACCCGACAGATCGGCCAACGGTGCCATGAGTGGCATGGTGAGGACCGCCTGACCGCTCACCGACGGCACCGGAACGTGAATGAGGGCTTGCATGGGGATCATGAGCAGGCCGGCGGCGATACCGGGTGCCTTGGCCAACGGTGTGGCCAGGCCATACACGATGGTGTCCATCACATGGCCGTCGGTGAGCACCACGCTCATGGCACGTGCAACGCCGATGAACAGCGATGCCGCCAGCAGTCCCTGCATGCCTTCCAGCAGCGCGACCGCGGTCTCTGACACGCCGCGTCCGGACACCAGCCCCACCGCGAAGCCGACAATCAGGAACATGGCTGAGAGTTCGTTGAATCCCCAGTCGTATCGCATCACCCCGATGACATAGGGGATGAACGGCAGCACCACGAGCGCCAACAACACGACGTCGCGACCGGTTGCCGGCGTGGTGGCAGGCGCGGTGACATCCGGACGCACATCGTCGCGCCGACTCATGAACAGCGTCCAGGCGATCCAGACGGTCACCGCGGCTGCCATCAGTCCGAATCGCAATCCCGGCTGCGAGAGCGGCGGCAGTTCCGCGAATCGCAGTGCGATACCAGTCTGGAACGGATTCGTCGGCCCGAATGCCGCGCCCACGGCGGCCGCGCCAACGCTCATCGCCAGCGCGGTGACCGCGCCGAACCCCAGCCCTCGACTCAAGACCAGCAAGACCGGAATGAGCGCGATGATCTCCTCCTGCATGTTCTCCAGCGCGCCCAGCCCGGCGAACGCCACGCTGACCACAATGACGATAATGGCGGGCCGTCGTGTGCGGCTCACCAGCGCGCCCACCAGTCGTGACAGCGCACCGGTGGCGTCCAGCAAGGCAAACGCGCCACCCACGAACAACACGGTAAGGATGACATCGGCGCCGGCCACGAAGCCGCGTGGCACGGACAGTACGGCGGCCATCGGCCCCACGGGTGCTGCCGCAACCGGCGCATACGTGCCGGCGATGACCACTTCACGACCCGTGGACGCATCGGCGCGCCGTTGGTAGGCGCCTGCGGGAAGAATCCACGTAAGCAGGGCGGCCACGGCCACGCCGCCCAACAGCAGCACCAGCGGGTGAGGAAGGCGAAGGGTCACGGGGGCGGGTGGGAGGAGACGACGAACGACCGACGCGTCTGCGCCAATATCGTCGCGGTCCGCCGGACCGCAACCAGGAACCGGGCGATGCGCCGCTACCGTTTCAGCAGAAACAGCAATGGCACGTCTACCCGCTGTCGCCACGCGCGCTCCGAGTGGTCGGCACCCTCGAAGACACGCGTCATGAAGTGCTCGCCATCCCGGTATTTCGCGCCGCGCAGCAGGGCATCAACGCGGTCCTGATACGGCGCGTACACCGTGTCCAGCGTCGCCGTTCCGTGGTCGAAATACAGGCGATGTTCACTGGCCTTTGGCACATGCTGCGCAAGGTAGGTCACCATGGCGCCGTCGCCGGCCGGCCAGTGGGTGGAGAGACAGGCCGCACCACCAAAGATTCCCGGGAGCTCGCTTATCGCGTACAACGAAATCAGGCCGCCCATGCTCGACCCCATGATGAACGTGTCGTCGCGATGCGGTTGGGTGCGATACGCGCGATCGATGAACGGCTTGACTTCGGTGGTGAGAAAACGAAGGTAGTCGTCCGACAGGGAGGGTCCTGCCACGGTCTCCGTGGCCGTGCGGCCCGTGGAGAACACGCTGTCGTTGGTGAGTGCCTTGCGCGGCATGTACTCCTGGAATCGTTTGGGCGTATTCCAGATGGCCACCACGATGGCCGGGCGGATGCGCTTCTCCCCGATCAGTCGTGTCATTGTTTCATCGATGCCCCAATCCACACCGCCCAACGATGTGGCCGGATTGAACGCGTTCTGCCCATCGTGCACATACAGCACCGGGTAGCGCTTGTTCTTCGAGCCATAGTCCGGTGGCAACCACACGTCGATGGTGCGACTGGCCACGTAGCGTGACGGAAAATTCGCGTGCTGCCGAAACGTGCCTGTGGTGGCCAACGGCGGTCCGGCCACGGGCGCAACCGCCTGTGCCGACTGCGCGCTCCCGGCACACGGGAATGCCGCCACCATGCAGCCAAGTAAAGCCGCGTAACATCGCCGGCCCATCAGTCAGAACCTGGCGGCGACTTCCCGGCGATTTGCGCCAGCAATGCCTGCTCTTGTTCCGGCTTAAGGACCCATTTCCCGGCGGCCTGTCGCTCGGCCGGCAAACCGGTGAACCACGCGAGCGTGTCGTGCAGCGTGTCCGCAACCGGACGGAGGGTCAGGCCGGCCGCATACGAACGCGACGTCACGATGGACGTATGCCCCAGATCGTTGCCACGGGCCAGAATCCAGGGCACGATACCGTCGATGCCGTTCTTGATGAACCACGCGTCGTCGTCAAACCAGACGTACCGTACGTTGCGTCCAACCGCCTTCTGCGCAATGTCCAGAAAGGGTTTCACGGTCATCGGCTGGCGCGGGCCCACGGCATTGAAGATGCCCGACGCGTTGGTCTCCACCAGATGTACCACAAACCGGGCCAGATCGCGCACATCGATGAACTGCACGGGATCATTGGGCTTGCCCGGCGCCAGCACATCGCCGCCGCGCGCCAAGCGAAACGGCCAGTAGGTGAAGCGATCGGACGTGTCACCGGGGCCCACGATATACGTGGGACGCACCACCACGCCACGCGCGCCGAATACACGTTGCACGATGGCTTCGCCTTGCGCTTTCTGGGTGCCGTACGATTCCGACGGGTCCTTGGGATCGCGCGCGTTGGTGTGCACCGCGTCGGATTCCTTGAGCCCCTTGTGCAGATATGGGTAGTACACGCCGGTGGACGACGTAAACAGATACTGCCCGACCTTGCCATCCAGCAGCGCAGCGGACTGTCGCACCCACTCGGGATTGGTGGCGGAATCATCAATCACCGCGTCCCAGGTTCGCCCCGCCAGTGCATCCAGCTTGCCGTTGCGATCGCCCACCAGGCGCTCGACGCTGGATGGAATATCCGCATCACGGCGTCCTCGCGTGAAGATCGTCACCGTGTGTCCGCGAGCGACCGCCTCGCGCACAATATGCGGACCGATGAAACCGGTGCCACCGAGAATGAGGATGGACTTGCCCGACCCGCGCCATGCGGCGTCAGTCGACGTCAGCGCGGTAAGCCGTTGCAGCGGCAACGCAAATGCCGAGGACATGGCGAGTGCATCGCGCAGAAATCGTCGACGGTTGGACGGACTGCCGGACATACAACCTCGCGAGCGGAGGAAGCCGATGCTACAGGGTTTGGGTCATGATATGACGCTCGACGCCACCAAATCCAAAATTCCCTCCGACGTCGCACAGCAGTAGAAAACACGTTGCACCGCTCCCACTGAGCATGCCAATGGCCGTCCCTGATCGTTCGCCCAGCGAATGCGCCAACGTCTTGAAGAAGGGCAGGAGCTCCGCCACTCCGGTATGCATGGCGGGAACCACCCGTTCGAAATCATTCTCCGCGATCGTTGCGATCTGAGCCCAACTCTCGAACAATCGCGCGTCGTATTCGCGGGCCGCCACCAACTCGCCGGATGCCTCGCGCATGCCCGCAAACGCCTGATACGCCGCCCCAGTATTCACGCCCTCGTCAAAGGGCATCAACAGCACAGGGACCACCGGTAGCGGTGGCAGGACCAGCAGTCGGTCGCCACGCCCCCACGCCCACGCGCGGGACGCCTGGGTCAACAGGAACGGCACGTCCGCGCCAAGCGTACCGGCCAGTTCCAACAGTCGCGCGCCGCCCATCGGCGCCGGGCTCATGGCCTCCATTGCGCGCAGCACCGCCGCGGCGTCGGCACTGCCGCCACCCAACCCGCCGCCCACCGGAATCCGCTTGAGAATGGAGATGCTCCATCCCGTCTCCCACGCCGTTTCCCGCGCATACAACTCGGCCGCGCGCCACGCCAGATTCTGCTCGGCCGGGCCGAGTCCGTGCGCCGGCACGGCCGGACCGGTGCAGGTCAGTTCGCGTGCGAGATCGCCCACGCGCACAGTCACGACATCATGCAACGCGATGCGCTGGAACAGCGTCTCGATACTGTGATAGCCGTTGGCCTCGCGTGCCAAGATGCGCAACACAAGATTGATCTTCGCGTGCGCGTTCTCCGTTCTCGACGACGCACTCACGCTGGCGCGGCCTCTTTCGCCCCCGCAACCGCCCCCACACTCAATCCCAGTCGCGCAAAATACACGCCGCCCATCACCGTGATCGGAATGAAACTCAGGATGTGATAGCCGATGGCCCAACTCACGGCGAGTTCCTTGGGCACGCCGTACACCGCCAGCCCGACGGTGGAGAGCAATTCAAACACGCCAAAGAAACCCGGTGAACTGGGAATCGACACGCCGATCCCCAGCACGCCCTGCAGGAAGAGCGCGGCGGTGAATGGCGCCTCGATACCAACGGCGATGAATGCGAGATAGAGGCCGAGCGCATGCACCAGCCAGTGCAGCGCCGCCCAGAAGAACACGGCGAGAAACCGACGGGAATCCTTGAGCACCGCCAATCCGCCCACCCCGTGCTCCACGAACTTCACCAGCACCGCTTCGTGCCGGGGCAGCACGCGGCGCGCGACCCATCCCACAAACTGCATCACGCGCTGATGCTGCAGCACCATGAAATAGCAGACCGTCAGCAACCCCACCACCAGCGTGATCCCGCCGGCCGCCAATTGCGGCACGGTGCTGCCCAGGATCTTCACACCAGGCGGAAACGCCGGATCGAGCATGGCACCGAACATCAGCGCCAGCAACACTATGGCGTCAAATATTCGATCGACGGCCAGCGAACCCAGTGCGGTGGTAATTCGCACCCGCGGCACTTCGCGCGTGAGCGCATAGGCACGCGCAAACTCACCGGCGCGAAACGGAAAGACGTTGTTCATCATCATGCCGATGGCGGTGCTTCGCCACAGCGGGCCAAACGGAATGAACCCCGCCACCGGTTCGAGAATGGTGCGCCAGCGACGCGCGCGAATCGGGAAGATGCTGGTGCCCACCGCCACCGCGAACAGCAGCAACAGCACATTGGAATGCCGCAGCACATCCCACACCGCGGACACCGACTGACCGCGCAACGTCCACCACAGCATCGCGCCGCTCAGCGCGATGCCCAGGGCACTCTTCCAATCCAGCTTCACGAAACCGTCACGTGGTGACCGCCAGGTCCAGTAGGTCGCTCAGCTCTTCGAACAGCGCGTGGGCCGAGGGTTCGGCCAGTGAACCGCGATTCCAGAGCACCTTGAGTTCGTCACGAACCTTGCGCGCGCGCGTGATGGCCGAGTGCCCGCGAAAGAGCAGCGACTCGATGGGTACGATCTGCGGCGCTTCAACCGGCGGTGCGCCGGCCCAGATGATGTTGGCGTCCTTGACCCTGGCCGCCAACTCGGTATCGGTGAGTTCGCGATCCATCAGCAGATGGGCGAACCCCTGAATGGCGGCGCGTTCGCTGCTGTTCGACAGCGGTGCGCGGGCCATCTTGGTGGCCAGCGACGCGATGCTGGCGGCGCCATAGCTGTCCGCCACGTCACTGAGTCCCAGCAACCCGCGTCGCAATCCGTCAGACAGTGCCAGCTGCGATGGGCCGGCGGCACTCGTGGCCAGCGCCTGGCCTTCGCGGGCGACCCCGTCGGCGGCCGCGGCAATGTCGTTGCGGAATCGCTGGGCCAGCGTAATGGGCGGTTCCGGATTGCGCTGCAGAATGGCCGGCAAACCATCTTCCGGAAAGAACCGCGAAATCGGAATCACCTGACTGGCCGGCGACGCGGGGGGCGCCGACGTGGCCAGATAGCCGGCCGCCACAGCGGCCAGTGTCACGGACTGCGTCCGACTGCGTCGCTGTTCGGCTTCACCCCACGACTGGGCGCGCTGCACCAGCGCCCGCAATTCCACGAGGGCGCCGTGCACGGCGAAGTGCAGACGCTGATCCCAACGCAACTCACCGTCACGAAGGCCGGTCGCGATCCGCTCGATGGTCGATGCCAGGTCGGGCAGGCCTTCGAGACGTGTCATCGTGGCACTGCCACGGAGGGCGCGCGCATGCGTCAGAAACGTCGCCGCGTCCGGCGTCGCCGATTCGGCGCTGGACAGCAACTGGTCGAGGCGATCGAGATACTCGGTCGCTTCCTTCTGAAAGAACTCGATCAGGGCCTGTGGTGCGCTCATCGCCTCTCCGTCCTCGCACGGTCCATTTCGCGCCGGATCTCCCGGACCGCGTCTCCGATTCCCACGAACAGCGCCCGCCCCACAATCGCATGCCCGATGTTCAGCTCTTCGATCTCGGGGATGGCCGCCACCAAGGCCACATTCTGCGTCGACAGTCCGTGCCCGGCGTGTACCTTGAGCCCCAGTGACGCACCCAGCGCCGCGCTGTCGGCCAGCGCCGCAAGGGTTCGCGGACTGGTCGGAGCGTGCGCATAGGGGCCGGTGTGCAGTTCGATCGCATCCGCCCCCAGATCGGCCGATCGACGCACGGCCTCGGGGTCGGCGTCAATGAACAGACTGCTCTTGACCCCGGCACGTTTCAGCCGTTCCAGCGCGTCGCGGAGTCCGGCCGCACCATGCGTCACGTCGAGTCCGCCCTCGGTGGTCACTTCCGCGCGCCGCTCGGGTACCAGGGTCACCGCAAACGGGCGGAGGCGTTCGGCCAGCGCCAGCATCTCCCCGGTGGCCGCGCACTCCAGATTGAGAACCGTTGTGATAGTTGCGGCCAGCCGCAGAACGTCGTCGTCTTGGATGTGGCGACGATCCTCGCGAAGATGTGCGGTGATGCCGTCAGCGCCGGCCTGCTCGCAGAGCAGGGCAGCCGCCACCGGATCCGGTTCGAGACTGTGTCGGGCCTGACGCACGGTGGCGACGTGATCGATGTTCACGTACAGCCGCTGGTAGGGACGCATGGGCGAATGATCAGACAAGTGCGGTCGACGGGAGCAGTCGGAGTGGGCGAACGCTACACTTCTCAAGAGTCGATGGTTGGTACGATAACGTGCATGGAGGCACTCGTGGTACGGTTCTCAATCCGAAAGGGCATTCTGGTCGCCACCCTGCTGTCGGCGGTGGCCTGCACCAAGAAGGTCGTGGACACCACGATCTCGCCCGCGCCCGGCGCGGCTACCTCCGCACAGCTGGCCATCCCCCTGGATGGTCCGGCCGGCGCAACCTCAGCCCGCGGCGCCGTGGAGGCCTTCCTGACGGCGGTCCGGGCGCAGGACCTGCGCGGGATGTCGGCGGTCTGGGGGAACGACAAGGAACCCACCGCGGCCCACGTCAAGCGCGATGAGCTCGAGAAGCGGCTGATCGTGATGCAATGCATGCTCTCGCACGACAAATGGCAATTCGCCGAAGACAATGCCCGCTTGGTCACCGGGGGGCGCCAGGAGTACATCGTCAATCTCCAGCAGAAGCAGCTGAAGGGCCGCACGTCCTTTACCACCGTGGTGGGACAGGGTGGTCGCTGGTTCATCGAAGACATCAAACTCGACGGCGTCAAGGAATTCTGCCGCTAACAGCCGCCGCACCCCGGGGGGAACTCGGGGCTGGACAGACGGACTAGTATTCGGACAGCTCGACGAGCACGCCACCGGTCGCACTGGGATGCAGGAAGGCGATACGTTTGCCTTCGGCGCCCAACCGTGGCGTGTCGTCGATAAGCCGCAGTCCGGCCGCTCGGCAACGCGCAAGCGTCAAGTCGAGGTCGTCCACGGCGAAGCACACGTGATGGATGCCGGGGCCGCGCTTGGCCACGAACTTCCCGATGGGCGAGTCTTCCGACTTGGCTTCGAGCAGTTCGACCAGCGATTCGCCGGCCGCCACCCCTGCGATCGCGGCGCCATCGGCGTCGTCCAACGGGACCTCGGGCATTCCGAGGATATCACGGTAGAACGGCAGTAATTCGTCGAGGGCATGCGTCGCGATCCCGATGTGGGCGATGCGCGTGCCGCGGCGGAGTCCGCTGTTGCGGATGGGATCGGTCATGTCGTGGGGGCGTGAGACGAACCCGAAAACTAATCCTGACGACTGGCGCGAACGAGTCTGCGTGACCTTGGCGCCGATGGAGCACACGATGGCAAACGCGATGGAAGTGGGTGATGACAACTTTGCGACCGAGATCGAAGGATCCACGGGGCTCGCAGTCGTCGATTTTTGGGCGACATGGTGCGCGCCCTGCCGCATGATCGGACCGATCGTGGAACAGCTGGCGGTGGATTACGCCGGCAAGGCGAAGGTGGCCAAGCTCGACGTGGACAACAACCAGAAGACGGCCGCACGGTTCAATGTGCGATCGATCCCCACCATCCTGTTCTTCAAGGACGGCAAGCTGGTGGACCAGGTGGTCGGGGCGGTTCCGCGCCCGGCGCTGGAAGCGAAGTTCAAGGAGCACGTCTGAGCCACGAGAGCGACGCGCCCGGTTCGCCGTCCGACCTCGCGGTCGAACTGGCGGACCGGGCGGCGACGCTCCTCCCTGACGCGGCCGCCCCCGGGGCGCTGCACGTCGTCAGCACGCCCATTGGTCATCTGGGCGACATCACCGTTCGCGCCCTCGCCGTGCTGAAGGGGGTGGCGGCGATCTGCTGTGAGGACACCCGGCACGCCCACATCCTGCTGCAGCGCTATGGGATTCGCACACCGACGCTGGCCCTGCACGAACACAACGAGGCGCAGGCCACGCCCCGGCTGCTCGATCGCTTGCGAAGCGGCGAGGCGCTGGCCCTCATTTCGGACGCCGGGACGCCTCTGGTCTCGGATCCCGGCGCGCGCCTGGTCGCCGCCGCAGTGGACGCGGGAATCCGCGTCATTCCGGTTCCCGGGGCCTCAGCCACTCTGGCGGCACTGGTGGCCTCTGGCATCGTCCCGCACCCGTGCACCATTCTGGGATTTCTGGCGCGAAAGGGCAGTGAACGCCGAGCCCAAATCGAAATGGCCATCGGCCTGCCACACGCGGTGGTCCTCTTCGAGAGCGCCAATCGTCTCGTCGAGACGCTGCACGACCTGGCCCAAGCCGCCGCTGGTCCCCGACAGGTTGCGGTCGCCCGCGAATTGACCAAGCATTACGAGGAAGTCCGACGCGGAACGCTCCTTGAGGTCGCCGCGTATTATGAAGAGACGCCGCCACGGGGAGAAATCGTGATCGTGCTGGCGGGCGCGACGCTTGTGGTTCCTTCCGAAGACGGACTCCGTGCGACCGCCGAGGCGTTACGTGCCGACGGCGTCCGGCCGCGCGAGATCGTGCAACGGCTGGTGGAAGAACACGGTGCCAGCCGCAACCTTGCCTACCGACTCGCCCACGATACCTGATGCGGTCATTGTCGCAGCGGTCCCGGTCCATCCTGATGTGCGCTGCGCTCACCGTGTCGGCGCTCGCGGCGGCGCCGTTGGTGCACCACCGCGAGGTCGCGGGCCCAGGCCGCCTCGCCATCGCCCGCCTGCAGTACGAAGGCGGCGGTGATTGGTACGCGAACCCGTCCAGCATCCCCAACCTGCTCGCGGCCATCGCGGAGCGCACCGCACTGCCGGTGGAGCGCACGGAAGGCCATGTCAAACTCACCGATTCGGCGCTCTTTGATTTTCCGTTCCTGCATGTCACGGGGCACGGCGAGATCAAGTTCAGCTATGCCGAGGCGGTCCAGCTGCCCGTGTATCTCAATCGCGGCGGCTTCCTGCATGTCGATGACAACTACGGACTCGACGAAAGCTTTCGGCGGGAGATCAAGCGCGTCTTTCCCGATCGGCCATTGGTCGAGGTGCCATCCACGCACCCCATCTATCGACTGGTGTATGAATTCCCGAAAGGGCCGCCCAAGGTGCACGAACACGACGGCAAGCCCGCACAGGGGTTCGGGATATTCATCGGCAATCGATTGGCCGTGTATTACACCTACTCGGCCGATCTCGGGAACGGGTGGGAAGATGTCGGGACCTATCCCGATCCTCCCGCGTTGCACGAGCAGGCGCTGCAGATGGGCATCAATCTCTTCACCTACGCCATCACCAGTCGGGTAACGCCATGACCGCACCTGCATTGCCGCGAGGCGCCGCGTCGTCCGACGGGAGTTCACTGGCCGCCCGACTTGGCGCCGAGCAATCGTCGCTGCGTCTGCGCTCCACCGCCGCCGCGGTCCTGGCGGTCATTGCCGTCGTCGCACTGGTCGCCGCCGCCGGCGCGGTGATGCTGAGCGATGGTCGATGGCTGTCGTGGCCGCGTCTGATGCCGGTGCTGGTGTGGATGGGCGCCGGGGTGGGGGCCACGCTGCTGGCGCGTTGGCTGCGCGCGCGCGATGCATCAGTCCTCACCATCACGTCGCTGGCGGGCGCCATCGAGCGTGAACAGTCGTTGCGCGCAGGCTCACTGCGCGGCGCGCTGGAAGTGGCCGACACGGGCGTCCTCGGTGCTCACGCGGCGCGTGCCATCGCGCAACGGCTGGCTCCCACCACGCTCGCGCCACATCTCACGCAACGTCTCATGCGCGGTTTGGGCATGGCCGGTGCGGCGGCCGTGATCGGTGCGGCGTTGTTGGCCACGTCGGCACGCACCACGCGCGATGGGTTCGCCGCCGTCGTGCACCCCGTGCGCGCCTGGCGCGGGACGCTGCTCTCGCCTTTGGCGTTCGATCAGCTCCCCGGCAGCGTGCCGCGCGGGATGCCGTTGACGGTGCGAGTGCGCGCCGAAGGACGACAGGTGGTGACCGTGTCGCAACGGGCCGCCGGAGAAGCGTGGCGTGATACGACTCTCGTCATCGATGCCACCACCGGCCTGGCGCGACTGGCACTGGGCCCGGTGCGGGCGCCGGTGACCCTGCGGGTGCAGGACGGTCGTGCGCCGTCCGCCGAGGCCACGATTGGCGTCGACGAGCGCGGTTGGATTGGAGAAGTGGCACTGTTTGCGCAGTATCCGGCCTACTTGGGCCGCACCAACGAGGCGCTTGAGCCGGTCTCGCCGATTCGCGTGCCGCGTGGCACGCGGTTGCGGGTCACGGCGGTGCTGCGTGGCGGCGCGCGGGATGCGACGCTTGCGGACGGCACCACCAGTGTTGACGTGCACGTCGTGGCCACGTCCGATGCCCGTGGCACCATTGCGGACGGCACGTCCGCCGCCGCGGAGATCGTGTTGGACCATGACGGAACGTGGACGTGGGCGGCGTCGGCTACGCCGCGGGCCACTGGCGAGACACTCCCACCGGAACTGCCGGATGCCATGTCGTTTCTGGTGGTGCCCGACAAAGCGCCTGAAGTGATCATTGCCGCGCCCATGACCGACACGGCGATCGGCACAGCGGGCGTGGTACCGGTGATCGTGCGTGCCGGCGACGATCACGGTGTCGGCAACGTGACGCTGACGCTGTGGCGTGAGTCGGCCAAGGGAACGGGCGAGAATCGCGGAACGAAGGGCACCGTCGACAAACCCGCCGTGCGGGAGCGTCTCGAGCTTGGTGATCCGGCGTCACCGTTCTTTGAAGGCGGTGTCACGGTCGCGCTCGACGGACGCGGACTCGAACCCGGCGATCGCGTGCATCTGGTGGCGGTGGCCACCGACGACTCACCGTGGCGCCAACAGACGTCGAGCGCCGAAGTCATTTTGCGCGTGCCGACCCTCAGCGAGCAGCGCTCCATGGCGCGCTCGCTGGGTGATTCGCTGGCCGCGCGCGCCTTGCAGATGGCGCAGCAGGAAAAGCGCCTGCAACAGAACACGGCTGACGCGTCACGCAGTCGCGATCTCAAGAACGGCGGTCGGGGTGAAGAACAGCCGGGCGGCAGCAAGACCGACGGCAGCAAGAGTTCCATGAGTTTTCAGGCGGCCGAAAAGGCGCGGGAGTTGGCGCGCCAGCAACAGCAGATGGGCGCCAAGATCGATTCGTTGCGTCAAAGCGCGAAGGAACTCGAGAACCGACTCAAGAGCGCCAACGCGCTGGATACAGCGCTGTCCAACCGGATGCGCGACATCCAGAAGATGTTGCGTGATGCGATGACGCCCGAGATGACCAAGCAACTTGAGGCGTTGAACAAGAGCACCGAGCGCCTCAGTGGCACCGAAGCCCAGCAGAGCCTGGAGCAGTTGGCAGCGCAGCAACAGCAGCTGCGTCAGCAGATGGAGAAGAGTGCCGAGATGCTCAAGCGCGCGGCCTTGGAAGGGTCGATGTCCACACTGCGCGACGAAGCCAAGGAACTGGCCGACGCCCAGAAGGAATTGTCGGACGCGTTGAAGAAGGGCGACACGCAGGGCCGCCCCGATCGCGACTCGTACACCAAGTCGCTGGCCGATCGGTCGCGGGCGCTGCAGGAAGAAGTCGACAAGCTCGCGAAGCGTCTCGAGCAGGCCGGTGCGAAACCCGGTGCCAGCAAGACGCGCGCGGCGCAGCCGATGCTGGATCAGGCAGCGGAGGCAATGGAGCGCGCGGCCAGCGAGGCGCAGAAAGCCGGTGAAAAGGGCGATCCCAGCCCGCTCGACAAGGCGCTGCAATCGCTCAAGGACGAGAAGGACCGGGCGGCTCAGAACGCGCAACAGGGGAAAGCCGACGAGAAGACGGCCGCCGGTGCTGCGCAACAATCGGGCAACAGTGGTGAGCGCAAACCGGGCGCGCAGCCGCAAGGCGCGCAAAGTGGACAGCAATCGGGTGGTCAGCAGCAGGGACAACAGGGACAACCGCAGCCGGGCCAGCAGGGGCAGCAAGGGCAGCAGGGGCGGCAGCAGGGGCAACAGGCCGGACAGAACGCCAGCGAAAATGCCCGCCAGGCCGGCGAGTCCATGGACAAGGCCGCGAAGCAGCTGTCGTCAGCCCGCGAATCGCAGGTGGACGCGTGGAAGACCGAGCTGTCCGAACAGCTGGATCAGTCCATCAATGAAACCATGCAACTGGCGCGGCAGCAGTCCGAGCTGGAACAGCGCGCGCGTCAGAGTGGGAATGCCCAGTCGATGCAAGGCGAGCAGGGCGCGCTGCAGCAAGGCGTCCAGCAAGCCGCGGAACGTCTCGAGAAGGCCGGTCGCAGTTCCTCGTTGCTGTCGCAGCGATCGCAGAAGGCGATGGCGGATGCGCAGCGTCGGGTGTCGCAAGCGACTCAGCAGATGGGACAAGCTGGACAGCCCGGCGGCAACGAGCAGGCGCAGAACGCGATGAAGGATGCCAGTGAGGCGCTCAACCAGGCGCTCAGCTCACTCGTGCGTGACCGGGAAAAGGTGAACAACGCGCAGTCAGCCTCCGGGTTCTCCGAAATGATGGAGCAGCTCAAGCAGCTCGCACAGCAGCAAGGGGCACTCAACGGACAGATGCAGGGACTCAACCTGCTGCCGGGCGGTGCCCAGGGCGATGCGGCCAAGCAGCAGGCGCGCGTGCTGGCGCGTCAGCAGCGCGACGTCGCCAAATCGCTCACCGACGTGTCCGACGCCGACCAGACGGGCCGCACCGACGCGCTGGCCAAGGAAGCGCAGACGTTGGCGCAGCAGATGGAGCGTGCCGGACTCGATCCCACCGTCGCGGCGCGACAGCAGCAGCTGTATCGACGGTTGCTCGATGCCGGTCGATTCCTGGAGCAGGATGAACGCGATGATCAGGGGCCACGCGAGGCCAAGTCGGGCGTGGCCAATGGTGCGCGCGGTGCGGTGGATGGCGCGCAGTCCGGCAAGGCGGCCAACCGATTTACACCTCCGACGTGGAACGAACTCCGTGGCCTCGGCCCTGAAGAGCGCCGGCTGGTGATCGAGTACTTCCGCCGACTCAATGGTTCGACTCCGTAACCGGGGGCCAGCGTGCATCGCTGCCGCCGCGATGCTGTGGTGTGCCGCGGCGGGTCCGCTGCACGCACAGGTTCGAACACCGCCGGCGACAGTAACGGCCACCGCTGCCGATACCGCCGACCCGCTCTCCCGCGCCATGGATGCCGAAGACAAGGGCGACTCGAAGCGCGCGGCCGTCGCGTATCGCGAGGCGCTGCAACGCGCGTTGAGTGTGGCGAATGCGGACGGCGATCGTATTGCGATCGCCCTGTTGGGATTGGAGCGCACGTGGGCGGAAACGGGCATGCGCGATTCCGTCCTGCCCATCGTGCAGCGCGTGTTGCAGGTGCGACCGACTGACCCGGTTGCGCGGAGCATGCAACTGCGCACGCTGGTGGGACTCGGCAAGGACGACGAGGCGAAACTGGCGTTTGGTGCGTGGCGCCGCGCAGTGGGCAACGACGGGTCGCCCTTTCGCGAGTACGCACGCCTGTTGCTGACCGCCGGACGGGCACAGGCGGCCGATTCGATCCTCGGCGAGGCGGCTCGACTGCTTGGATCCGGTGGTGCCTTGTCGGGTGAGGTGGCGCAGCTGCACGTGGCCCTGGGTCGATGGAACAGTGCCGCCGTCGCGTTTCGCGAGGCACTGGTCGATCAACCCTATCTCGAAACCGCCGCACAATTCGCCCTGACGCGCGCACCAGTGGAAGCGCGCGACTCCATTCGCGCGGTGCTGCACGCGTTGCCGGCGGCGCTGCCGCCGCGCCGATTGCTCGCCTCGCTGGAACTCTTCTGGGGCGAACCGCGCCGGGCGTGGGTCGCGTTGTCGTCGGTGCGCGCCGACGATTCCACGGCCGCCGCGTGGCGTGAATTCGGCGAACGCGCCGAGATGGCGCAGGCATGGCAAGTGGCGCGTGATGCGTGGCTGGCGGTGTGGGAACGACGGGGCGATCTGGAAGCACAAACGCGTGCGGCGCAGGCGGCCCTCAAGGCCAGCGATGCCGCCGGCGCGCTGGAGATTGCCCGGCGAGAACCGCGCGCCATCGCGGTGCCGAACTCGACGCCGCTGTCATTGACCAAACCAGCGGCATCGGATGCGACCACCCGCGTGCGCGCACTCCTGCCGATTGAATTGGCAGCCCTTGGTGAACTGGGTCGGCCACAGGAGGCCCAGAAACGCCTCGACGAGAATGGCCGCTTCCTGGACGCGACCGCGCGCGCTGCCATCGCGCAGTCGTTGGTGGGGGCCTGGTTGCGCAGCGGCGACGTCGAGCGCGCGCGGGAAACCGTGAAGGGCAGTGATCTGGTGGATGACGATGAAACGATGGGCTGGCTGGCGATGTACGAGGGGGACCTGGTGACCGCGCGCAAGCGGTTGGTGCGTGCGGAAACGCGTCGCCCCGAGCTGGTCGACGCGCTGGGGCTGTTGGCGCGTACGCGCATTGAGCGGTCCATCGGACTGGGGCAGGCGTTCCTGCTGCTCGCAAAACGAGACACACTGGCGGCGGCACAGCGCTTCGCGGCGCTGGCGGATTCGGTGGGCGACGCCGCTCCCGCCCTCTTGTCGCTGGCCGCGCGGCTCGAGTATGCGAGACCGACCACCAGGCGTTCGCTCGTCCTGTGGGATCGCATTGTGAACGTCTATCCGAAAAGCCCCGAAGCGCCCGAGGCGCTCCTGGCGTCGGCGCGTGCCGTGCGCGACGCGGGCGACAAGGCCGGCGCGATCACCCGCTACGAATCGCTGCTCATCGATTATCCTGAAAGCGCGCTGTTGCCGCAGGGGCGACGCGAGTTGGGTCAACTGAAGGGAGGCGGACTGTGATCGGCGCGGCGGCAGAGACGTACAGATTCTCACGGTGGCATCGCGCACTCGTCGTGATGACGTTGGCACTGGCGCAGATTCCAACCGTGGCACGGGCGCAGAATCTGCTCATCCCCATGGATGACGCCCAGCGCAATCATCTCAAGGCATACGGGGTGACGTTTCTCGCGCTGAAGACGGGACAGAAAGCGGAGTGGCTGCTCAACTATCGTGGCGGTGCATTCCTGCTGCCCGACGCACCCGACCTGCGTCGTCGCGCCGCGCTGGACGGTGTCAGCGTGGAGTTGCTCACCGACGGCGCCGTGGCGAGCGCGCGCGCCGAGATTGCCGGTGGCAACATGGACGCCGTCGTGCTTGAGCGCGCACCCAAGATTGCGATCTACCGGCCGGCCAATCAGCCGCCGTGGGATGACGCGGTCACGCTGGCCCTGCAGTATGCGGGCATCGACTTCACGTCGGTCTGGGATGACGACGTGGTGAAGGGCGACCTGTCCAAGTACGACTGGGTGCATCTGCATCACGAAGACTTCACGGGCCAGTTCAACAAGCTGTATCTCGCCTATCGCGATGCGCCGTGGTTCGTGGCGCAGCGTGAGCGGGATTTGCTGACCGCGCGGAAGTTCGGCTATGACAATGTCCCGGCGCTCAAGAAGGCCGTCGCGGATGGCATCCGGGGATTTGTCGATCGTGGTGGATTCCTGTTTGCGATGTGCGGTGCCACCGAGTCACTGGACCTGGCCATCGCGGCGTTCACGGTGGATATCGCCGGTCCGTTTTCCGATGGGACACCGCCCGCCCCCGATGCCGATGCCAAGATGGTGTGGACGCGCGCGCTCGCCTTCACCGGCGCGCACGTCGAGCCGTCGCCGTACATCAATGCGCTCAGCGACATTGACGGCCATCAGGTCAATGTCCCGGCACGTCGACAGCCGCTGGGCGCGTTCTCATTGTTCGGCTTCTCCGCGAAGTTGGATCCGGTGGCCACCATGTTGGTGCAGGACCATCGATCCGTCGTGCCCGACTTCTATGGCGTCACCACCAGTTTCAACAAGGCGGTGCTCAAGCCGGGGGTGACCGTGCTGGCATCCGAAGATGGTGCGCCGTGGGTCAAGTACATTCACGGTGATTACGGCAAGGGATCGTGGACCTTCCTTGGCGGACACGATCCCGAGGATGCGCAGCATGCCATTGGCAGCGCGCCCACCGACTTGTCGCTGCACCCCAACTCGCCGGGATATCGCCTGATCCTCAACAACGTGCTGTTCCCCGCCGCGAAGAAGAAGCCGCGCAAGACGTGAGTATCTCCACCGCCGCCGCGGGCGAGGCGCGGTTGTCACGCGCTGCCTCGGCGGCGGTGCGCACGGCCATACGGCTGGCGGGTGGCAACGAGGTCTGCTTCGTCTGCGCCGTGGATGATGACGGGATGATCACCACGGCCCGAGCGGTGGCGCGTGGCGACGTGCGCAGCGTACTGGCGATGCCCGGCGTGGCGGAACGCGGCGAGATGCTGCTGCACAATCATCCGTCGGGAGAGCTGTCGCCCAGCGATGCGGATCTCGATGTGGCCGCCCGCGTGCACGGGAACGGCATCGGCTTCGCCATCACCGACAACGACGCGGCTCGCGTGTATGTGGTGACGGAAGTGCCGCGCGCCGACCTGAAGGTCCCGGTGGATCTCGACGCTGTCGACGTCACGTTGGGGCCGTACGGGGCCATCGCGCAGGCCATGCAACGTGCCGATGGCCTGCGCGCCTATGAAGACCGGCCGGCACAACGCGCCATGGCCGCCGAAGTCACGCGAACCTTCAACGAGGGCGGCGTGGCCTTGTTGGAGGCCGGGACGGGGGTGGGCAAATCGCTGGGGTACCTCGTGCCGGCGCTCCGATGGGCGGCGGCCAATGGCGAGCGCACCGTCGTGTCGACGAACACCATCACGTTGCAGGAGCAGTTGGTCACCAAGGATCTGCCTTTCCTGCAGCGCGCGCTCAGTGACCAACCGGTGCGCTTCGCGCTCCTCAAGGGATGGCGCAACTATCTGTGCCTGCAACGTCTCGAACAGGCGCACGGCGCGGGGGCCGCGTTGTTCGAGGACGGGGTGGCCGGCGAGGTCGAGATCATCGCGCAGTGGGCCGAGCGCACCACCGACGGGTCCTTGGCCGACTTGCCGACGACGCCGCGCAATGAGGTGTGGGACGAAGTTGCCGCCGAACCGGATTTGTGCGGACGCCTCAAATGTTCGTTCTACGACAAGTGCTTCCTGTTCAAGGCGCGGAAGGAGGCCGCCTTGGCTGATGTCGTGGTGGTGAATCATCACTTGCTGCTGTCTGATGTCGCCGTGCGTCGCGTGTCGCAGAATTGGGAAGACGCTGCGGTGTTGCCGGCGTACAAACGTCTGGTGATTGACGAAGGCCACCATTTGGAAGACGCGGCCGCCGCGCACTTGGGCGCCTCGGTGACCCGACGCGCATTGGCGCGGCTGTTTGCACGACTGGAACGGCGCGGCAAGGGACTGCTGCCCGCGCTCGAAGCCCGCTTGCGCGGATGGAGCGACCTGCTGAGCACCGCCAGCCTCGATCTGGTGCAGGAGAAGCTGGTGCCGAGTGCCGCGACGGCACGTGACCGGGCCCAACTGTTGTTCGAGTTGCTGACGGTGATGATGGCGGAGGAGAATGTGTCGGTGTTCCGGTTCACCGATGCGTTCGAACAGCATCCGGCGTGGAAAGGCGGCGTGGAGGTCACGCTGGCCGAACTGCTCATCGAAATCGGTGCGCTGGCCGAAGGGCTGCGACTCATTCGCGAACGCCTGGAAAGCGACGAGAAGAAAAGCGAGGAGCTGTCGCCGCTGCTGGGCGAAGTGCGCGGTGTCTCACGCCGCCTGGCCAATGCGGGCGATGCACTCGCACGCGCGCTACGCACGCCGCCGCCCGGTGCGCCGGTGGTGCGGTGGCTCGAACTCACCGGAAAGCCGGGTCCCGAGCGGAATATTGCGCTGCACTGTGTGCCGCTCGATCTGGCGCCGGTCTTGCGCGACGATCTGTTCGGTCGCGTGGAGAGTGCCATCGTGACCAGTGCGACGTTGGCCACCGAGGACGGATTCGAGTTCGTCGAGCGACGGCTGGGCATCGATGCGCTGGACATGCCGCGGACGTCGTTGGTGTTTCCGTCGCCATTCGACTATCCCACGCAGGCATTGCTGGTGCTTCCCGATGACCTGCCGGCACCCAATCAGGATGCGCGCGCGCATCTGGCGGCAGTTGGTGAGCAACTGCGCGATCTGGTGGTGGCCAGCGACGGGGGATTGTTCGCGCTCTTCACCAGTCATCGCGATGTGCGCGAGATGGCCGCGCAGATGCGTGACGCGGGATACGACGCGCGCTGGCCGTTGCTGGTGCACGGCGAGGAACCGCGTGACGTGCTGCTGCAGCGCTTTCGTGACAGCGGCCGTGCCGTGCTCCTGGGTACCGCGACGTTCTGGGAAGGTGTGGATGTGCCGGGCAACGCCCTGCGCGGGCTGCTGATTGCCAAGCTGCCGTTTCGCGTGCCCAGCGAACCGATGGTGGCCGCGCAGTGCGAGGCCATCGAGGCCCGCGGCGGCAATTCGTTCGGCGAATTCATGCTGCCACACGCCTCGTTGCGACTGAAACAGGGATTCGGCCGGTTGATTCGCACTGCCACGGATCGCGGCGTGGTAGTGATCAGCGACCCTCGGGTGTTGACGAAGAGATACGGGCGGGAATTGCTGGATGGTCTCCCCCCGGCCCGTCGGATTTCCGGCCCCTGGTCGCAATGCCGGGTGGAGGTGCGCAAGTTCTACAACACAGTACTTAGTACCTAGTACCTAGTACTTAGTACCTGGTACCTGGTACTTGGTACTTGGTACTTAGTACTCACTCCTCACTCCCTCTCCCATGCAACTGGTTTTCGTAGGTCGCAATTACGCCGATCATGCCAAGGAAATGGGCAACGCGGTCCCCAAGGAGCCGTTGCTGTTCCTCAAGCCGCCATCGTCGATCATCAAGTCCGGCGAAGCCATTGTGCTGCACCCTGTATCCTCGCACATCGAATTTGAAGGGGAGATTGGTCTGGTGCTGGGCGGGCGCTTGCACCGAGCCAACGAAGTCGAGGCGCGCGCGGTACTCTCCCATATCGTGGCCATCAACGACGTATCCGCGCGGGACTTGCAGAAAAGCGATGGGCAGTGGGCACGCGCCAAGGGCCTCGACACGTTCTGTCCTTTGGGCGACCCGGCACCGGCACCAGCCGACCTGTCAGCTATCACACTGGTCACCACCGTGAACGGGGTCGAGTGCCAGCGGGCACAGGCCAGCGACATGGTGTTCTCCATCCCCACGTTACTGGCGTACATTTCGCAGTACATCACGCTGCAGGCCGGTGACATCGTAGCCACTGGCACACCAGCCGGTACCAGAAAGTTGTCGCCGGGCGATATCGTGACGGTCGAGCTCTCGGATGGGTCGGGGTTGCTCAGTCGCGTGTCGAATCCTGTTGTTGCAGGCACCTGAGCCTTTCGCAGGGGTAGAAGCCGCCGTCATGACCCGCCCGACGTCCAGCTCCGAGTCGCCGCCAGGCGCTACACGCGATGCCCCCACAGGGAGATCGCGCCGGAAGGGTGTCCGTGAGCGGGCCCGAATCGGTGGAGCAGAACGTCCCAAGCGTTCGCCCAGAGCACTGGCCATCTCCGTGCTGGCGCACGTGGTGGTGGCCGTTGTAGTGGCCCAACTGCTCACCTTCGGTCATGGATTGTCCTCCTTTCTTAATTTCGGAAAGGACGCCGACAAGCAGGAACGGGTGACATATGTCGCCACCAAACCACGGCCCACCAAGGCTCAGCCCGCCACCCCGGCCACCAAGCCGGCCGCGCAGCCACAAACCGAGTTGACGGTTCCGGGGGCGACGACGGGCGGGAACGCCGAGCTCCCCAGTGCTCCGCCCGTGGTGGCGCGTGCCGATACCGGGAGCGGTGGCGCCATTGGCGGCACCGGGAATGGCGTCGGTGCGGTCGATCCCAACCTCAAGGGCGTCGCACCCTCGTACGGCGACAAGCGGGTCTGGCAGGGTCCTGTTGGCAACGGCGTGGCGCCGGGGCGCGACGGTGTTGAGCGACTGGACAGCATCATCGGCTATGCCATCACCTCGGCGCGCGACTCGCTCGATTCGCTCGCGCGCGCTCAGGGCAAGTATGGCAAGGCTCCGGGCGACTGGACCACGAAGGACAAGAACGGCAACAAGTGGGGCTGGGACAATGCCGGCATCCGTCTGGGCAAAGTGGTGATCCCCAATGCGCTGTTGTCGCTGTTGCCGCTGAACGCGCAGGTGGGAATGTCGGGCAATTACACGGCGATGGAACGCGAACGGCGGCTGTCGCTGTCCCGCGCGGACATTCTCCGTATGTCCGATCGGACACTGGGCGACGCGGACTTCAAGAAGCTCGCGACCGAATTGCGGGATAGACGGGAGCGCGAACGACGCGATCGCCTCAGGGCCCCGAGTGCCTCGGTGGCGCCGGTGGCCCCATCGCCGCAGCCGCCCAAAGACGACGACCCCAAGGGGAATTCCCCGAACTGATCAGGCCAGCGCGTCGGATTTGAGGTAGTGCACGGCCGCGTCCAGCCTCGCCAGCGATCGCTCGCGCCCGATGTAGTGCAGCACCTCGAAGATGCCGGGACTGACCGTGAGGCCGACCAGGGCCACGCGCAGTGGCTGGAAGATCTTTCCGCCGGAGATTCCCAGTTCATCGGCCAGCTTGCGCAACGCATCTTCCATAGCGCCCAACTCCCACACCGGCAGCTCGGACAATCGCTCACGCGTGGCCGATAGAATTTCCGCCGCCGCCTTGGCATCACGCCACTGCTTGGTGACTGCTTCCGGATCGTACTCCACGGCGTCCTGAAAGTACGGCGCGGCCTGTCGCACGATATCGTCGATCACGCGCGAACGCACGCGCAGCAAGTCCAGCAGGCCGAGGTACCAGTCGCGACGCGCGTCAAGCGCTTCCCGTGTGGTGTAGCCGGCGCTCACCAGTGCCGGCGCCACGATGGGAGCGAGTTCGTCGAGCGCAATCAGCGCGAGGTGCTGGCCGTTCATCCACTCCAGCTTCTTCGTGTCAAAGATGGCGGCTTTCTTCTGCAAACCCCGCGTGTCGAATTTCTCGATCAGCTGCGGGATGGTCATGACCTCGGTATCGTCGCCCGGCGACCAGCCCAGCAGGGACAAGAAGTTGAGCATCGCGCCCGGCAACAGCCCCAGATGCTGATAGTCGCCAACCGCGGTTGCCCCATGCCGCTTTGACAGCTTCTTGCCGTCGGCGCCAAGGATCATCGGCACGTGCGCGAACTGCGGCACCTCCGCGCCCAGCGCGCGATACAGCAGGATCTGCTTCGGCGTGTTCGAGATGTGGTCATCGCCGCGCATCACCAGCGTGATGCGCATGTCGATGTCATCGGAGACGACGGCCAGGTTGTACACCGGCGTTCCGTCGGACCGCAGGATGATGAAGTCCTCGATGTCCTTGTTGGGAAACGCGATGCGCTCATGCACGAGGTCATCCCATTCGGTCACCCCGTCGGGAACCCGGAAGCGAATGGCATATGGCTCGCCACGCGTCAGGCGCGCTTCCGTCTCCGCCGCACTCAGTTCAGCGGTGACGCGGTCGAACTTGAAGGCGTCCCCGCGCGCTTCCGCTTCGGCGCGGAGCCGATCGATCTCGGCTGGCGGCGTGAAGTCGCGATAGGCGGCACCGGTCTCGAGCATCCGATGCGCGTCGGCGTAGTGGCGCGCGACATTGGCGCCCTGGTACACGACCGGCTCATCCCACGTCAGCCCGAGCCACTCCAAACCTTCGAAGATGGCGCGTGTGCTTTCATCGGTGCTGCGCGCCCGGTCGGTGTCCTCGACGCGAAGTAGGAACACGCCGTTGTATTTGCGGGCGTACAGCCAATTGAACAGCGCCGTGCGCGCGCCGCCCACATGCAGAAAACCCGTGGGCGACGGTGCGAAACGCACGCGCGGGCGAACAACGTCTGACGACATATCGAAACCGGACCCAGGGGTCGGCAAGCCGAACGAAAGAAAAAACCGCTACCAACAAGAACGCGGGTCCGCTGCGGTGCAGCGAACCCGCGGAGCGGAGAGGGCGGGATTCGAACCCGCGATAGAGGTTGCCCCCTATGCCGGTTTAGCAAACCGGTGCCTTCAGCCTCTCGGCCACCCCTCCAAGCCGAAACGCACGTGCCGCGTCGGCCAAGTCAGCAATTTCACCTACGTGCTGTCCGGGGTCAACCGGTACCGCAAACACCCGTCGCAACAGAGGTTCACATGGTACGCGAATCCTCTCACTGGACCTCCAATGCCTGCCAAGCGCTCAAGAACCACCAGGACCGCTTCCGCGTCCACGCGGAAAGCCATGGCGTCCTCCACGTCGCTCGTCACCACCAACACCAGCAAGACGCCGTTTGCCACGCGTGTTGACCTGCCGGCGAACACGCGGGCGGCGCTGGGGATGATCCTGAACGAACGTCTCGCCGATTTCCTCGATCTCGAGCGTCAGGCGAAACAGGCGCACTGGAATGTGAAGGGGCCGCGATTCATGCCGTTGCATGTGTTGTTCGATGACGTCGCGGCGCTGGCTGTGGGCTGGTCGGATGACCTCGCCGAACGCGCGGTGCAGCTGGGCTGCGTGGCCGAAGGCACCGTGCAAGCGATCGCCGCGCATAGCGAACTGCCCACATGCCCGTTGAACGCGGCCGGTGCCGACGAATGGGTGCACGTGGTGGCCGAGGCGCTCGCCTTCTGCGCCAACGCGGCGCGCGCCGACATCGCCGAGGCCGAAGCGGCCGAAGATGCGGTGACGACCGACCTGCTCACGCGCATCACCGGCGAAGCCGACAAGCAGTTGTGGTTTGTGGAATCACACCTGCAGGCGTAGCTACTTCTTTGCCGCCATCACCGAGTCGCGGCGCGCCTTGAATTCCGTGCCTGGTTTCCAGGTGGGCCACTCGCTGGCGCTTGTGACGCGATAGCCCACCTGGAACAACGCGCGCGCGTCGTCGACGGCGCCGCTCAAGTCCCAGTCCGGCTTCACTTCGTCACTGGGTTTGTGATAGTCCTTGGTGGTGTACTCATCACGCTTGGTACGGCCGTACGTGGAGTCCTTGCCGATGAACCGCGTGCCGGCCTCCAGATACAACGCCGGCACACCTTGTTTCGCAAATTCAAAATGGTCGGAACGGAAATAGTATCCCTTCTCCGGTTCCGGTTCGGGAGCCAGCGTGCGTCCCGCCGGCTTGAGGACGTCGGCGAGCACGTCTTCCAGGGTGCTATTGCCGAATCCCACAACCACCACGTCGCTCGTCTTTCCCCACTGATTGAAGCCGTCCATGTTGATGTTGGCCAGGACATGATCCAACGGAACCAGCGGATGCTCGGCGAAATACTTGGCGCCAATCAGCCCTTTCTCTTCGCCGGTCAGCGCGATGAACATCACCGACCGCGCGGGACGGCTGGCGAGTTTCGTGTACGCCTTGGCCAATTCCAGCAGCGTGGCACAACCTGATGCGTTGTCCAGCGCCCCGTTGAAGATCTGGTCGCCCTTGATGGTGGTGTCACGACCAAGGTGGTCCCAGTGCGCGGTGTAGATGATGTACTCATTCTTGCGCGCCGCATCGCTGCCTTTCAGCGTGGCTACGACATTGCGTGATTTCACGGTGCGCGTGTCGTTGCGCACATGGAATTTCACCGAAGCGCCCAGTGGCACGGGCTTGAAATCCTTTCGCTTCGCTGCGGCTTTCAGTTGCGCGAAATCCTTGCCCGTGGCCTTGAGCAGTTCTTCGGCACGCGGCTGCGTGATCCACGATTCCACCATCACGCGGGTGTTGGTGGCTTCCGGTTGCGCGATGTCGAAGTTCTCGCGCCCCCAACTGCCACTCACCACCTCGTAGGGGTAGCCAGCCGGACCGGTCTCGTGAATGAGGATGGCACCAGCGGCCCCCTTTGCCGTCGCGATCTCGTACTTGTACGTCCAACGCCCGTAGTACGTCATGGCGTTGCCCTTGAACATCGCGGCGTCCAGTTTGGTCGAGTCGGCAGGGTCGGGAACGGCCGGATCGTTCACCAGCATCACGAGCACCTTGCCTTTCACGTCCAGCCCCTTGTAGTCGTCCCAACCATACTCCGGTGCCTCGACGCCATAACCCACGAATACCATCTCGGCGTTGACATCGATAATGGGTTTGTCGTGTCGTGACACGGCGACGAAATCGGTGGGGAACGACAGCGGGATGACGCGGCTGCCAACGGTGAACGACGCATCCGGATGCGCGGTGAACCCGAGCAGCGTGACGTCTTGCACGAACGAGCCGTCGGGATTGCCGGACGTGAGTCCCAGTTGCTTGAACTGGTTCATCAAATAGGCAACCGCCTTGTCTTCGCCCGGCGTGGCCGGTCCTCGGCCTTCCAGGGAGTCATCACCGAGGGCCTTCGTGTGGGCCATCAGCCCATCGGCGGTGATGGAGGCCAGTGCCGGCGCCATCGCGGCATCGTCGGCACCGTTGGCGGCGGCAATAGGGGCCTTGTCGCCGGCACACGCGCCAAGCGCGATGGCACAGGACACCAGCAGGAATTTCGTGCGCATGGGAAGTGCGTTGAGGGAGTGCATCAGGACTACCAATCCAATCGCGTGATCCGTCCACCACCGCCGGCAATCCAGGCGGTCCGGCCGTACGAAGCGACACCCGCGTACAGCTGATCACTGAGCGTTCGCCAGGTCTTTCCGGCATCCGGCGTCACAAACGCGCC
>JADKJT010000025.1 GCA_016720905.1 Gemmatimonadaceae bacterium
AGTCTTGCTATCGATGATCAGGCCAGCCTTCGCGTCGTGAAGCCGAACCTGCACGGACAGGAGGTCGCCGTTGCGTGAAACCGAACCATCAAGGAAATACCGTGCGTGCTCGCGACGCGCGATAGCGCGCAGGCGATTGGCTGACAGTCCGCCGCTCTGCGTGCGCTCTTCGTCGCCCATCAACGCATATCCGTCCAGCCACTTCGTCGACGCCGTGCGTTCGAGGGCACTGCCGACCAACATCGGGAGCTGTGCCCACTCGGGTTCTGCCGTTGACCCGACCGTGGCGAAGGGGAAGACAATCACCCGGTCGGGATCAAGCGGCACCGGTCGGAAATACACGCCGTGGTAGAGCACACCCGTCGAAGCCATGAGGGCGATCGCGGCGAGTGGGAGCACCGCACGCCGGCGGCGCGTGGTCCGTTTGGCCAATCGCACATCCGTCGCGCCGATTCGTTCCCCAGCGGTGCCGAGTGCGTCGAGCGCGTCCAGAAACTCGTCGGCGGTCTGGAAACGGTCTGCCTCAACCTTGGCGAGCATCCGCATCACGAGGCCTTCCAGCCACGGGCGATCGAAGCGCGCACAATGTGCAGGGAGGGCGGTTGGTCAACATGTGACGGGCGAGGATCGCTTGGGGCGTCGCACCGTGAAACGGCGTGTCGCCCGCCAGCATCTCGTACAGCAGACACCCCAGCGAGTAGATATCGCTGCGCCCGTCAATCGGCCCGCCACCCGATTGCTCCGGACTCATGTAGAGCGGAGTCCCTATTACCACCCCGGTGCTCGTGAAGCCGTCCCGCTCGACTGCGCTCACCGCATGCGCGATGCCATAGTCGGCGAGAAGCGCCTTCCCATCGCCAGAGAGGAGCACATTCTCCGGCTTGATGTCCCGATGCACGAAGCCTTCCTGATGCAGCGCCGAGTGCCATGGCAATCGCGCGCGTGATCTCAAGCGCGTGATCGATGGAGAGTTGCCGCTCCTTCCGCAGCAACTCGCGCAGCGAGCCCCCGTCCGCGAACGGCATCACATAGTACGGCACACCGTTGATCTCTCCCGACTCCAGCAGCGGCACGAGCGCGGGAGACTTCACCGCAGCGGCGATCCGAATCTCGCGGAGGAAGCGCTGCGCGGGGATCGCATCAGCAAACACCGGGCGCAACACCTTGAGGGCAACGGGGTGTTCGTCACCGCGTCGATGGGCGAGCCAGACAGTCGCCATCCCACCGCGTCCAATCTCTCGCTCAAGCTGAAAACGCTCACCAAGTCCCGCAAGGAATGATGGCGAAAGCGTCTCAGGCGTGGTCGCGTCCGTCGGGGCTGGCGTCAACGCCGAGGGCGGCGTCGCCATCGGCGTGCTCATGGACAACTGCCACCGAGTTCGGCAACCCGCGCGCTCGCGGCGACCTGCGGTGTCGAACCAGGCGCGGAAGGCGCCACTCCCGCGCAGAGCGCAGACACTGCTGAAGCGTTGCTGATGCCAGCGAGCGCCGACGCCGCGCGAATCCGATACATGGTTCGGAACGCTTCCAGTTGTGCGGCCACCACCGTATTGGACGGGACGCGTCCGGAATCAGCGTGACTCACCAGGTATTGCAGCGATTTCTGAATTGACTCCATGTGGCTCGGTGGAGGCCCATTGATCAGAATATCTCGGAGGCGAGGCACGGCGGAGTCTCCCAGCAACATGACTCGGTCGCGTTCCCTGGACAGACAGTCCTGACACTGCATCCAGGCGTACACGATGGTGTCCACGGCATTCTGCTGCGCCGTGTGCGGCAGCACCGTTTGGTTCCGCGACGGGTCCTGACACCCCAGTGACAGCAGCGCGACCGCGCTGGCGCGCCGGCAAGCGCGCGACCACGTTCCACGTCTCCGGGGATGGCTCTGGATCAGCGTCCGGGAGTGCCCGCATCGCGAACCGTCACGGCTATCGGCGCGAACGACCCATCCACGTACGCGCGCACCACCGCCGAGCCGACCGCGTGCGCCGTCAGGCGACCCGTCATCAAACTGTTGGCGGGAATCACCGCGGAATTGTCCTTCACCGAAACAACGGTCGGAGCCAGGCTCACCCACATCCTGTTCCCCCGCGTCGTTGATGTGCCGCCCTGGGAGAAGGTGGCGCTGACATCGATGCTCGTCCCGCGGCACAGGCTGACGGCCCCCGTCGTCGGCGTGACGGTGCACGCTTTCACCGCGGTCGACGTGATCATCGTGCCCGACCGCGCGATGTCACGGGTCATTGCCGGACAGTCCGGATTGGCCGCCGTCTCGGGGCATGTGCAGACCGAGACCAGCGGGATCGCTGGATCGGCGTACCGTTGGCGCAGCGTCGATCCATTGTTGGCGGAAGAGCGATTGAGCCAGGAGTCAACGCTCAAGTGCATCTGGGCCACCTGACCCACCGAGAAATACTGGGCGATGCCGGCAGGCCCTGCGCCATGACGTTGTACTGATCACCGCCCTCGCTCCGGTAGAACCCCACGTATTCCTCGCCGTGCCCCCAGTCGGGCCGGAACAGCCCGAGTGCATGCCCGATCTCGTGCGCCAGGGTATTTGGCTGCTGGGTATCGACATCCATGAGGATGATGTTGGGGGCGTCCGACGTCACGCACGTGTAACCGGCCTTGTCACCGCCCGTCTCGTCGACCACATCGTGCAGGTAATAGATGTTGAGTCGGCCAGCGGCGTACAGCGCCGATTGGGCCCTGATGTCAGATGCGTTCGCGCATCCCCCACGAAGGAGCCCTGCGTGCAATGGAGCGAACTCGATTTGCGGTTCGACCGCCGGATTGACGTCATCAACCAACTCGATCCCGGCAAAGCTGTTCTGCAGCACCAGCATCGCCTCGCCGAGGTGTATATCCCGGATGAGCCCGCGCATTGCCTGTCGTTCCGACTCGGTGTCAATCGCCGGATCGCTGACAATGATCCGTGCCGGCAGTGGCAGTCATGTCGGTGGCACCGTCGCGCTCACCGCGTCTCCCAGCGCGCTCGTCCACGGAATTTCCGCGGCGCCATTCACGCAGGTGGGCGCCCGATCATGCGCGAGGAGCAACAACGCCAGGTGACACGCGGCGCCGGCGGCATCCGCCGCGGTGGCATTGCCGGGAACGATGACCGATCCGATTCCCTGCAACGGCGGCGCAAAATCATTCTGGCAGGCGGCCGTGCCGGAGACGTCCACGCCGAGGTCGAGCAGCGCTATCAACTCTGAGGACGTTGCGCCGGTGACGACCTTGTCGAATTGCGGCGCGCACTCGGTTTGGATGACCACATCGACGATCCCGGTGGCGGGCACCGTCACGGTGCGGGACTGCGGAGGGCAACCAATCACTCGCACCACCACCGTGTGGACACCTTCGGGGACGGACAGCTCCGCACGCCCGGACAGGTTCGTGATCGCGCCGATGGTGGTGGCCTGAACCAGAACGGGAATGTTGCCCAGGCCGACGCCTGCACCATTCATGACCAGGACGTCCACGTTGCCATGCTGCGTCGCACGCGAGTGACCCGACGGACAGCGCAAGGAGCAGTGCTGACCCTGGCGAACGGCGTCGTGACCGACCCCCGCTCCGTCAGCCCGCCGGCCGCCGCCGTTGAACGAATAGCGTCGCTGCATGGTCATCTCCGCCGATAAGACTCGCCGATCGGTCAACATGATCGCAAGCGACACACCAATCGGAGTAGTCTCAAGCCGCAATCATGTGTCGTCCTGTTGGAGACCGCAACAGCGCGGGGCAGGGCGCGCCGACCTGGTATCGACGATCAGATCGCTAAAAGCTGAGGCTGGCACCTTCTTTTCACCCCGGCCGTGGACGGGCGGTGCCGCCGATCAGCACGGGACCTGGCAGAGTCGGCCGGGGCTGGCTACCGGCTGTGCGTGTACATCATCTCCACCAGCTCATCGTACATGATTTCCGCCCTCGCATCACCGGATCGGATGGCTGAGGTGGCGCAGTGCTTGAGATGATTGCGCATGAGTTCCCGACCCACGCTGCGTAGCGCTTCGTGCACCGACGAGATCTGCGTCATGATGTCCGCGCAGTAGCGGTCTTCCTCCACCATCTTCTGCAGTCCACGTACCTGCCCTTCGATACGACGCAGGCGCTTGCGATTGCGCTCCTTGGCATCGCTCGACACGGCGACAGCCTTCTTCATGACCGCTTTCCTGGCGACGGCCATCACGCGATCCGCGCGCCGCGCAGGCGCAAACTGTTCGTGACTACGCTCACCGAGCTGAACGCCATGGCGGCGCTGGCGAGAATGGGACTCAACAGCAGTCCAAACGCGGGGTAGAGCGCACCGGCTGCAATGGGAATACCAATCACGTTGTACAGGAACGCCCAGAACAGATTCTGTTGCATGGTGCGCATGGTCCGACGCGAGAGCTCGATAGCTTGCGCGGCGCTGTGCAGGTCACCGCGCATGAGCACCACATCACCGGCCTCTACGGCTACATCGGTGCCCGTGCCAATCGCCATGCCCACATCGGCCTGCGCCAATGCCGGTGCATCGTTGATACCGTCGCCCACCATCGCCACCACCTTGCCCTCGGCCTGCAGCCGCTTGATCTCGGCCACTTTCCCTTCGGGCAACACGCCGGCCACCACGCGATCGATCTGCGCTTCCTTCGCGATGGCGTTGGCCGTGCGCTGATGGTCGCCGGTAAGCATCACCACCTCGAGCCCCATCACGTGCAGACGCCCAATCGCGGCACGTGAGGACGCCTTGATGGGATCGGCCACGGCAATCACGCCGGCCAGGGCGCCATCCACCGCAATGAACATGGGTGTCTTGCCGTCGGAGGCGAGCTGGTTCGCCACCGCGCGAAGCGGAGTGACATCAACGGCATAGTCGGCCAGCAGCGACTCGTTTCCCACGGTGACCGCGAACCCGTCCACCACACCAATGGCGCCGCGCCCCGTATGCGATTCAAACGACTGCGGAGCCTGCACGGCAAGCCCGCGCGTGCGCGCCTCTCGTACGATCGCGTCGGCCAGCGGGTGTTCGCTGAGCGTTTCCAGCGACGCGGTGATCGCCAGCAGGTCGTCGGGCGTGTGCGCCTGACTGTCAAACGCGCCGCCGGGCGCCGCCACTACATCGGTGACCGTGGGTCGACCTTCTGTCACGGTGCCAGTCTTGTCGAGCACCACCGTGGTGATATCGCCGGCACGCTGCAGCACCTCGCCACCCTTGAACAGCACGCCAAGCTCCGCGCCCTTGCCGGTGGACACCATGACAGCCGTGGGCACGGCAAGCCCCATGGCACAGGGGCAGGCGATGATGAGCACCGCCACGGCCGCAGCAAACGCGCGCACCCCAGGGGCATTGCTTGCCGCCAGAAACCACACCACGAACGTGACCACCGCCAATGACATCACGACCGGCACGAAGATCCCCGAAATCCGGTCGGCCAGTCGCTGAATGGGAGCTCGCGATCCCTGCGCGTCGCGCATCAACTTCACAATCTGCGCCAGCACGCTGTCCGAGCCCAGGGTGGTGGCGCGATAGCGAAAGGCGCCGGTGCGATTGATGGTGGCGCCAATGACGTGATCACCCGCACGCTTGGCCACCGGCAGCGATTCGCCGGTGAGCATGCTTTCATCCACGGCGCTCTCACCCGAGACAATCTCGCCGTCCACTGCAATGCGTTCACCGGGACGCACGGTCAGCACATCGCCGCGCATCACCTGTTCCACCGGCACGTCCACCTCGAGTCCGTCGCGCAGCACACGCGCCGTCTTGGGGCGCAGATTCACCAGCAGACGGAGGGCCGCCGACGTGCGCTTCTTGGCGCGCGCCTCGAACATGTTGCCGGTGAGGATGAGCGCGATGATGATGACCACCGCTTCGTAGTACACATCCGGCGCTATGCCACGCGTCAGGAAGAACTGCGGTGCCACGGTGGCCACAACGGAGTACACGAAGGCGGCACCGGTGCCCACCGCCACCAAGGTGTTCATGTCGGCGGCGTGATGGCGAAAGGCCGCCCACGCATGCGTGTAGAAGTGACGCCCGGCCCAGGCCATCACCACCACGGTGATCACCAGCAGTGCCCACGAGATCCCCTGCGCCGGCAGCGCATACAACCACGGCGCGACGCGGCGCAGCGCGGGGTCCATGACTTCCATGACCCAGCGCATGAACGGATCGACCACGGCGGCGGCGCCGGACATGTCCATCGCCCGGTTGCTCATGAGCGGCATGGAAAGCACCATCACCAGCAGGCCAACGATGGCGCTGACGATGGCCTTCAGGCGCAACGCGCGGAATTCGTCATCGGTTGAGCGATCGCGCGCGTCCTGTTCCTCAAACGCGGTCTGGTCGGGCGACGCGAGTTCCGCGCCGTATCCCGAGTCACGAATCGCCTCAACGAGCTTCGTGGGTGAGATGGATTGCGGGTCGAACGTGACGGTGGCGTTCTGCATCATCAGGTTCACCGTCGCGTCGGCGACGCCCGGTTGCTTCTGCAGCGTACGCTGAACGCGCGACTGGCACGCCGCGCACGTCATGCCCGTGACCGGGATGCGGATGGTCTCCGGCGCACTCACGGTGGCTTCGTCGCTCCGTCGGTCGTCACCGGACGCTCGGCGAAGAAGAAATACCAGTTGATCAGCGCGATGAGCGCGAGGCCGCCGCCCACCACCAGCCACTTCGTGGCCGTCATGCCGCCGAAGTCACCGCGTAGCCTTCCGCTTCCACGGCGTGCTTGATCTGGTCGGGCGATGTGGCGCCTTCGTCGTAGTGGACCGTCGCACTGCCAATGGCGACCTGATCGACCGTGACCCCCTTCGACCCCTCCAGGGCCTTCTTGACGGCGCCAACACAGTGGCCACAGGACATGCCACTGATGTGCATCGTGAGCTGCGTCATGGAGCACTCCTTGCAATGTGAAAGTGTGTTGAGGGTATATACCCCCCACCCCTATGTCAATCCGCTGATGTCCTACGCGACCGTGCCGAAGAGCCGCCCCACCAAGGCCGTGGCACCCATCGCCATCGCTCCCCAGAACGCCACGCGGGCCGCACCACGCCACATGGGGGCGCCCCCCAGATAGGCCGCCAGCGAGCCCAGACCGACCAACAACACCAGCGACGCAGCCACCACGATCATCGAGAGTCCGGACAGGGGCAGAAAGACGACCAGCAGCAGCGGCAAGGCGGCGCCGACGGCGAACGCCGCGGCGGACGACAACGCAGCCTGAAGGGGTCGTGCACGCGTCATGTGCGAAAGCCCCAACTCGTCGCGCGCATGGGCGCCGAGCGCGTCGTGCGCCGTCAGCTGAACGGCAACCTGCCCTGCCAGTTCGGGCGTCAGTCCCCGACCGACATAGATCCCGGCCAACTCGGACAGTTCGTATTCGGGATCGGCCGCCAACTCCCCGCGTTCGCGCGAGAGATCGGCCTGCTCGGTATCGGACTGCGAGCTCACCGAGACGTACTCGCCGGCGGCCATCGACAGGGCACCGGCCACCAAACCCGCCAACGCCGCCAGCAGCACCGGCTCGCGCGCCGATTGCGCCGCCGCTACGCCAACAACAAGACTGCTGGTGGAAATCAGACCATCATTGGCGCCGAGGACAGCGGCTCGAAGCCAGCCGATGTGCTCGGTGCGGTGCATTTCGCGATGTGCCATGTCGTCACCGTGCGTGCAATAAGGGGCAATTGGAGTATAGTTGAATGTACCGTATTGGCCGTTCGGCACGAATCCCATGATTGAGCACGTCGACATCCCCCATTGGCATCAGCAGACGTCCGCCGACGTTCTGGCGCAGTTGCACGCATCCGCCAGCGGCCTGCCGTCAGACGATGCGGCGGCGCGTCTTGTGGCCGACGGCCCGAACGTGCTGGTGGAGGCCCCGCGCGTCAGCGTGTGGCGGATCTTCCTCGGCCAATTCAAGAGCCTGCTCGTCTGGATCCTGGTGGCCGCCGGCCTCGTCTCTGGCGCGCTCGGTGACGCGATCGATGCGATCGCCATCTTTGCGATCGTGCTGTTGAATGCCGTCATCGGCGTCTGGCAGGAATTCAGCGCCGAGCAGTCCATTGCCGCGTTGAAGAAGATGACGGCGCCGATGGCAAAGGTGCGCCGCGATGGTCGAATCGCGAATATCCCCGCCGCCGACATCGTGGCCGGTGATATTCTGGCGCTCGCGGCCGGTGATCTGATTGCCGCCGATGCTCGGTTGCTCGCCGCGGCGTCGTTCACCTGTATCGAGTCGGCACTGACGGGGGAGTCCGACTCGGTCCGCAAGGCGCCAGACCGTCTCGTTGCCGACGACGCTGCGCTGGGCGATCGCACGAATATGGTTTTCATGGGCACGGCGGTTGCCACTGGGACCGCGCAGGCCGTGGTCGTATCAACGGGAATGCGGACGGAACTGGGTCGCATTGCGGGATTGCTGGGCGAGGCCGGCGCGTCAAAAGGGACGCCGCTGCAGGTGTCGCTGGATGCGTTCGGGCGCGTGCTGCTCTGGGCAGCCCTCGCCATCGTGGGGCTGCTGTTCGTGCTCGGCCTGGTCCGCGGCACCGCACCACTGGAGTTGTTCCTGACGTCCGTCAGTCTCGCCGTGGCGGCGGTTCCGGAGGGCCTTCCTGCCGTCGTGACCGTGGCGCTCTCGCTGGGGGTGCTCCGGATGGCGCGACGGCGCGCGCTCGTACGCAAGCTCGCCGCCGTCGAGACCCTCGGGTCAACCAATGTCATCTGCACCGACAAGACCGGAACGCTCACCCTCGGCGAGATGACGGTGCGCGCGCTGTATGTATCCGGACACGCGTATGACGTCACAGGCGAGGGCTACGCACCCGTCGGTGAAGTGCGCGTTCGGGGAACGGCCGAGGGCACCGAGATGCCGCATCCGGCGCCGCTCCTCGAGCTGGCAACCGTGATGTTGGGCTGTAACAACGCCCACCTGGTCGAGTCCGAGGGCGTTTGGCACACCATTGGTGATCCGACGGAAGGCGCACTGCTGGTTGCGGGGACGAAACTCGGCGGCGACCGCGCGCAGATTGAGCGCGACCTGCCCAAACAGCACGAAATCCCATTCGATTCCGATCGCAAACGCAGTTCAGTGGTCCGGCGGATGGCCGACGGCTCGCTTCGCGCGTACGTGCATGGCGCGCCCGGGCCACTGCTGGATCGCTGCACGCAGCTCTACACCGCCAGCGGCGTACGTCCGCTCACCGGACACGATCGAAAGCATCTCCTGGCCCAGACGTCCGACATGGCGCGACAAGCGCTCCGGGTCCTGGGTTCGGCGCAGCGCGACATGGGGCATGCCCTACCGGCCGATGTTTCGGCGGACGCGATCGAAAGTGAACTCGTGTTCGTGGGACTGTCGGGGATGCACGATCCGCCGCGTCCCGCGGTGCGGTCGGCGATCGCCACCTGTCATGCCGCCGGTATTCGCGTGGTGATGATCACCGGCGACCACCCCGAAACCGCCACGGCCGTGGCGCGCGAAATCGGCATCGTGACCGCCGATGGCGAGGTCGTTTCGGGAGCGGACTTGGACGAGATGTCGGAGGAGGTATTGCGGGATCGCGTCGGGCGCGTGGCGGTGTACGCGCGCGTCAGCGCCGAGCACAAACTGCGCATCATCCGCGCCTGGACGTCGAACGACGCGGTAGTGGCCATGACTGGCGATGGGGTCAACGATGCGCCGGCCATCAGAGGGGCCGATATCGGCATTGCCATGGGACGATCGGGGACCGAGGTCACCAAACAGGCGGCGGACATCATCATCACCGATGACAACTTCGCCACCATCGTGACCGCAGTGGAGGAAGGCCGCAACATCTACGACAATATCCGGAAGACCCTGCAATACCTGCTGGCGGGCAATACCGGTGAGCTGCTGCTGATGGCCCTGTGCGTGGTGATCGGATTGCCGGCGCCCCTGCTGCCGATTCATCTGTTGTGGATCAATCTGGTGACCGACGGGCTGCCCGCGCTGGCGTTGGCCACCGATCCCGTCGACCCCGATGTCATGACGCGCCAGCCGCGCCACCGCGGCGCGCGCATCGCCGATCCGCGCTTCCTCCGTACCATGCTGTTCACGGGATGCCTCACGGCGGCCGTCGCGTTCACCGTCTATGCCATCGTGCTGCGGACGCAGCCTCCCGCCGTGGCGCGCACGTGGGCATTCACCGTCCTGGTGTTCGAAGAGCTCGTGCGCTCGTTCGGCGCCCGAAGCGAGACGCGTGCGGTGTGGCGCACGTCGCTGTTCACCAATCCACGGCTGGTGTTCGTCGTCGCGGTCTCACTCGGACTGCAGCTCCTGACCCAGCACAACGCGACGCTGGGCCGCTTCCTCAAGACGACCCCCCTCTCGTTTGGCGATGGTGCACTGTTGTTCGCGGTGGGCGTGATTCCCTTGTGCGTCCTGGAGGTCGTGAAGGCGGTGCGGCGACGCGGCTAAGGGCGTATTCTCTCTGGGCGCCCTCGCGCCACTGGTCGTCCGCTACCACGCAACCGTCCCGTCTGGAGTCCCATCGATGATCACGCCGCGCATCGCCGTC
Organism: Gemmatimonadaceae bacterium; assembly: GCA_016720905.1. Taxonomy (NCBI): domain Bacteria; kingdom Pseudomonadati; phylum Gemmatimonadota; class Gemmatimonadia; order Gemmatimonadales; family Gemmatimonadaceae; species Gemmatimonadaceae bacterium. The sequence continues at coordinate 10,522 of JADKJT010000025.1, forward strand.
CCGAGCATTGCTGCGCTCTCGCTTTCCGCACTGCTCACCAATCACAACCTCGGCGCTCAAGATCGTTCGCAGTCCCGCTCCATGGTGTCCTCGGCGTTGGGCGTGGTGGCCAGCGAAAGTGTGCTGGCATCACAGGTGGGTGCGCGCATTCTTGAACAGGGCGGCAATGCGATTGATGCGGCCGTGGCCACGAACGCCATGATGGGCCTGGTGGCGCCCATGAACGACGGTATCGGTGGCGACCTGTTCGCCATCGTCTATATCGCGAAGACCGGCAAGCTGTACGGGCTCAACGCGTCCGGATGGGCGCCGGCCGGCCTCACGGCGAAGTATCTCAACGGCAAGGGCATCACCACCATGCCGCAGCGCGGCATCAACACCGTCACGGTACCGGGCGCGGTCAACGGCTGGGACAAGTTGCTCACCCGTTTCGGGCGCAAGTCGTTTGCCGATGTCCTGGCGCCGTCAATCGATTACGCCGTGCATGGGTTTCCCGTGGGCGAAGTGGTGAGTGTGTATTGGCGCGACAGCGAGCAAGTGCTCAAGGCGGATGCGCCAACCGCGCATACCTTTCTGCCCAATGGCCGGCTCCCGTTGGTGGGTGAGATTTTTCGAAATCCCGAACTGGCGTGGACCTATCGACAGATCGCGGCCGGTGGCAAGTCCGCCTTCTATCGCGGTACCGTCGCGAGGAAGATCCTTGCCACGTCCACGCGGCACGGCGGCACGATGACCGCGGCCGATCTGGTCGAATTCGACGGCGAATGGGTGGACCCGATATCCACCACGTATCGCGGATGGACGGTGTACGAACTGCCGCCCAACGGCCAGGGCATCGCGGCGCTCGAGATGCTGAACATCATGGAGACGTTTCCGCTTGGCGCCGCCGGTCACAATACCCCGAAGGCGTTGCACCTGATGATCGAAGCGAAGAAGCTCGCGTATGCCGATATGCAGCGGTATGACGCCGATCCGCGCTTTGCCAAGGTGCCGGTCGATGCGATGCGTTCCAAGCCGTACGCGGCGGCGCGCGCGAAACTGATCACTGCCGACCGCGCCGCGTGCTCGGTGAGCGCCGGTACGCCTTCTTCCACCGATCACGGCACCACGTACATCAGCGTGGTGGACCGCGAGGGGAACATGATCTCGCTGATTCAGAGCAACTATTCCACGGTGGGATTCGGCTCGGGACTGGCGGTGGACGGTGGCGGCTTCGTGTTGCACAATCGCGGTGGTGGGTTTTCGCTCGATGCCAACTCCCCGAATCTGCTGGCCGGTCGCAAGCGGCCGTTGCACACGATCATTCCGGCCTTCATGGAGAAGGACAGCGTGCGCATTGCCTTCGGCATCATGGGAGGATGGAACCAGGCCCAGGCCCATGCGCAATTCGTGTCCAACATTGTCGACTTCGGGATGAACGTGCAGGGTGCGCTGGACGCGCCGCGGTTTTCCAAGGAAACGTTTGACGGCTGCGACGTGAATTTCGAGTCGCGTATTCCCGAGTCGACTCGCGCGGCACTGGCGGCGCTCGGGCATCAGATCGTGATGCGCGGCGACTATTCCTCGACGCGCATGGGAGCGGGGCAGGCGGTGCTGCGGGACTTCACGTCCGGGGTGAATTCGGGTGCGTCCGATCCGCGGAAGGACGGGGCGGCGATTGCGGAGTTGCGGGGGAGGCCGGCGAACCGAAAGTAGCGCTTCTCAGAGGTCGCCATTCGACAAGAAATGGGCAGATTGAACTCGTTTTTTGATGACACCCTGTAAGGTTTTTCCGCACATCCTTCTGCGAATATCCGAATCACACTGTGAACGCGCGGCGTGATTCCGAGGGCCGCGACCCATAGACGTCCGAGGACCTTCATGCATCGTCGAACTTTTCTCGAAGTGGTGGGTGGCGCCGGCGCGCTCTCACTGACCCGCCCCATGAGCGCGTTGCTGGCGCCCTATGATGCATGGACGCCCGCACTCGAACGCGCGCCCCTGATCCTGCCACCCGTGCTCTCCGGTGGCGATCTGACGCTGACCGCGACCGCGCACACAATCAACGTCGCGCCAGGCGTGAAGGCCGATGTCTGGAGCGTGGGCGACGGACCGCTCTGCCCCACCATCCGCATGCGCACCGGTGACACCACGCGCATTCGGTTCGAGAACATGCTGCCGGAGCCATCCATCCTGCATCGGCACGGGCTGCTCGTCCCCGAAGCGGCCGACGGTCATCCACGTCTCGCGGTTGGCACCGGGGGCAGCTATCAATATTCGTTCCCGGTGATCAATCGGGCGGGCACCTACTGGTATCACGCGCATCCGCATCATCGCACCGGCGTGCAGATCTATCGCGGGATGGCGGGCCTGCTGTTCGTGGATGACACCAAGGAAGACATGCTGGGGTTCCCGCCGGAGTCGCGCGAACTGCCCGTCATTATCCAGGACAAGCGACTGGATGCCAAGGGCGCGTTCGTGTTCGAACCCGCCATGCATGAACAGATGGAGGGCTATTTCGGCGATACGCCCTATGTGAACGGCGTGCGTCTGCCCTTCATGGCCGTGGAAACCACCACGTATCGACTGCGGGTCATCAACGCCTCCACGTCACGCATCCTGCGGCTCGAGTTTTCGAACAAGATGCCGATGACGCTGATCGGCAATGACGGTGGCTTGCTGCCGGAACCGGCCACCCTGACGTCAATCGACCTTGGTACCGGCGAGCGCGCCGACTTGCTGGTGGATTTCGGCAAGATCCCCGACGGTCAACGTGTCATGCTGCAATCCGCCGAATTCGCGTCACCGGCACGGATGGGTGGCATGGGCGGGATGGCGGGCATGGGGGGAGGCCGAGGCCGCATGGGTGCCGGCGGCATCCCGCAGGGCAGCGCGCTCAAACTGGTGGAGTTTGAAGTCACCAAGGAGGTCACTCCGGAGCCGTGGAAGCCGATGGCGCTTCCCGCGGTCCCCAAACTGGACCCGGCGCGTGCGGCCAAGACCCGCTCCTTCACCTTTGACAGCGCCATGATGCAGCACACCATCAACGGACGCCCGTTCGAGATGGATCGTGTCGACGAAACGGTGAAGTTCGGCACCTACGAGATCTGGAACTTCGTCAACAACTCGCCGTTCGCGCACCCGGTGCATATGCACGCCGTGCAGTTCCAGGTCCTGAAGCGGGTGGGAGGGCGCGCCCGGCTTTTCCCGTGGGAGCAAGGCTGGAAGGACACCGTGCTGGTGCACCCTGGTGAAACGGTCTCGGTCATGGCCGCGTTCGATCGCAACCGCGGACGCTTCCTCCTGCACTGCCACAATCTCGTGCATGAGGACATGGGGATGATGATGAACTTCGATATCGTCTAGGGACTGACGCGGCAACGCCGCGGACATCGTCGCGGAGGCGGGTGGTGCATCGTGGGCGCTGGAGACATACTCCGGCATTCGACCTTGCACCCCCGCCTCCGTCACGTTCACGGCTCATGCTTACGATCCGCCTCCCGTTCTCTCGCGTGGCCGCCGCCGTTCTCGGCGGACTGGCCGCCCCGTTGTGCTTCGCGCCCTTGCTCGCGCAACGTGCGGCCCGCGCCGCCGCCCCTGCCGCGGTCGCCGCACCACCGTACAACCCCGCGCTCTACTCCGACCCCAACGCCACCAATCGCAACTTCAAGGCGCTGCGCTGGCGCCTGGTGGGACCCTTCCGTGGCGGCCGCGTCGATGCCGTGGCGGGTGACCCCACCAAGCCCTTGGTGTTCTACATGGGATCGGTGAACGGCGGCGTGTGGAAGACGGCGAATGCCGGCATGACGTGGGACAACATCACCGACGGCAAGTCGGACATTTCATCGGTGGGCGCCATCACCGTGGCGCCGTCCGATCCCAACGTGGTATACGTGGGCACCGGCGAATCGCAGCTGCGCGAAGATCTCACGTACGGCAGCGGGGTGTATCGCTCCACCGACGCCGGCCAAACGTGGCAGCACCTGGGGTTGGTGGAAACGCACCAGATCACCGCCATTCGCGTGCATCCGAACAATCCGGATATCGCCTACGTGGCGGCCATCGGCCATGCGTTCGGCCCCAACCCGGAACGCGGCGTCTTTCGCACGATGGACGGCGGCAAGTCCTGGAAGAAGATCCTGTTCATCAACGATTCCACCGGCGCCACCGATCTCTCCATCGATCCCACCAATCCGCGCATCATGTTTGCGGCGATGTGGAAGTTCCAGCGCTCACCGTGGGGGATGGAGGCCGGCGGTGGTCGCAGCGGACTGTGGAAGTCCACCGATGCGGGTGACACGTGGACTGAACTCACGAAGAATCCGGGGATGCCCAGAGCGCTCATCGGCAAGATCGGTGTCGCCGTCTCTCCGGCCAATCCGCGGCGCATCTATGCGTCCGTTGAAGCCAAGGACACGTTGGGCGGCATCTTCCGCTCTGACGACGGCGGTGACAGCTGGATACGCACCAACGGCCAGCAACAGTTCCAGGTGCGCCCGTGGTACTACTCGGCCGTCACGGCCGACCCCACCAATGAGAACACCGTCTACGTGATGAACCTGCAGGTGTGGCGGTCGATCGATGGGGGGAAGACCTTCACGCGCAACCGTGTTCCGCACGGGGACACCCACATCATGTGGGTGGACCCCAAAAACTCCGACCGACTCATCAACGGCAATGATGGCGGCGCGACCGTGTCACTGGACGGCGGCAAGAGCTGGTCGGCCATGAACAATCAGCCCACGTCGCAGTTCTATCACGTCATCACCGACAACCAGTGGCCCTACCGCCTCTACGGTGCACAGCAGGACAACAGCACCGTGTCCATCGCCTCGCGCTCGGACTTCGGCGCGATCGGTGAGCGCGACTGGTGGCCGGTTGCCGGGTGCGAGAATGCGCACATCGCGGTGGATCCCCGCAACCCCGCCATCACCTACGGGGGGTGCTATACGGGCATGCTGACACGCCACGATAATCGTACGCAGCAGTCGAACGACATCGCCGTGTGGCTCAACAACTACGACGGCATCGCGGTGAAGGATGTGCCCAATCGGTTCCAGTGGACCTTCCCGGTGATGCTGTCACCGCACGATCCCACGGTGCTGTACGCGGCGTCGCAGCACCTGTGGAAATCCACCAACGAAGGGCGGAGTTGGGCAAAGATTTCACCCGATCTCACATACGCCGATACCGCGACGATGGGACCCAGCGGCGGACCGGTGCACAAGGATATGACCGGCACCGAATGGTATGCCACCATTTACGCGCTGGCCGAGTCACCCACCACCAAGGGGCTGCTGTGGACTGGCTCGGATGACGGGCGGGTTCATCTGTCGCGAAACGGCGGAACGTCGTGGGAAGACGTGACGCCGAAAGCGATGGCCAGGCACACGCGCATCACCGGCATCGAGCCGTCGCGGTTCGACCCGGCGGTCGCGTATATGTCCGCCACGCGCTATCAGCTGGATGATTTCCGTCCGTACTTCTACAAGACCAGCGACTACGGCAAGACGTGGACGCGTATCGACGCCGGAATTCCCATGGGCGCCTACGCGCGATCGATTCGCGAGGATGTCGTGCGACGCGGGTTGCTGTTCGCGGCCACCGAGACGGGCGTCTTCGTGTCGTTCAATGACGGCGTGCAGTGGGAGACATTGCAGCTCAACCTGCCGCGTGCCAGTGTGCGCGACGTGCGCGTACACGGCAACGACCTCGTGGTGGCCACGCACGGCCGCGCGTTCTGGGCGCTGGACGACATCGCGCTGCTGCGTCAGATGCACGACACGGTGACCGCGAAGTCCAGGCACCTGTTCCAGCCAAGCGTGGCCTATCGTTTTGCCGGGGGGCACGGCGGCGGTCGTGGCGCCGGCGAGAATCCGTACGACGGTGTGCTGGTGGACTACTGGTTCAAGGAGCCGCCAAAGGACGCCGTTTCCCTCGAATTCCTCGATGCGCGCGGTGCCGTCGTGCGACGATTCAAGGGCAAGGGCAATGTTGATTCGACCCAGAAGGCGCCAGCGGATTCGATGGCCTATCAGGCGTCGGATTCCATCGTGACCACGCGCGCCGGGAGCAACCGGTTCTGGTGGAATCTCCGGTACGCGGACGCCAAGCGGATCAGCACCGTGGTGAACGACATGGGCACCCTCAACGGACCAACGGTGGTGCCCGGTGAGTATCGCGTGCGTCTGGTGGTGGGGAAGGACACGCTCACGCAGGCGTTCACGGTCAAGCTCGATCCGCGGCTCAGCGCGACCACGGCCGACCTGCAGCAGACATTCGATCTGGGACTCAAGGTCCAGGACCGGCTCAACAGCATCGTGGAATCGTTCGAACGCATTGAAGACCTGCAGAAGCAGATCGATGTGCGCGTCGACCAGTCGTCCGAACAGGACTACGCCAAGCGGGTGAAGGAGGCGGCGACGCCGGTGCGGGAACATCTGGAGGTGGTGCGTACCGAATTGGTGGACTGGTTCAACCACGACGATCAGGCCACGCTGCACTTCCCCATCAAGCTGTACAACATGATGCTGTCGCTCAACTCGCAGGTGCTGGGACAGGACGCAGCGCCGACGAAGCAGCACGGCGAGATTCTCGACGACCTCGGGGGCAAGGTTGATGTGCAACTGCAGCGCCTGCAGCAACTCGAAGCCACGGAGATCAAGGCATTGAACAGCCTGTTGCAGGAACTGGGATTGCCGCCGATCTATGTACCACCGGTCAAGGTCAAGAATCCGATCTCCTGACGCGAGCGCCGGCCGCGCCCGCTAGGCGCGGCCGGAATCCGGCGCTATCCTACAGCGTCCCCTCACTGCGAGGTCGCATGGATCTGCGTCACGCCGCCCTGCACGTTCGCATCCTCGTCGCATTGACCAGTGTGTGCGGCGCGAGCCATGCCATCGATGCACAGCGCGCAACGGAAGGCGGCGCCGTACGGCTTCAGGTGCGGTCCGTCAGCGGCGTGCCGGTAGTAGGCGCCCAAATGCGCGTGGCACCTGCGGACCCGCTGCTCGAGTCGGATGAACGTGGTCTGTTTGCCGTCACGCGTGTCCCCGTGGAAGGGGCGTGGTTGCGCGTGCGGCGCATCGGATACCGCCCGGATTCGGTGCGTGTTGCAGCGGCCTTGGGGAAGACCCTGGATACCGTATTGACCATGGAACGCATCGCCGTCGACCTGGCGCCCGTCACCGTGGTTGGGCGGCGGGATGTGCAGGGACCCATGGCGGGGTTCTACCATCGCCGGAGCACGGGGAGTGGCCGCTTCTTCACCCACGCCGAGATCGAACGACGCGCACCGCACAACATGACCGACTTGTTGCGCGACATTCCCGGTATGCGAATCAACTCGCGGTTGCAAACCAATACTGTGCGCATGCGGGGCAGCCGATGCTCGCCGCTGGTGTGGCTTGACGGTCAGGGTCTCTTCGCCACCGACATCGATCTCGACGCGCTCGACCCGCAGTCGTTTGACGGCGTCGAGGTCTACGGCACCGCCAGCGTGCCCGTGGAGTTCCAGGGGAATCAGCGGGCCAGCAGTTCGTGCGGAACGATCTTGCTTTGGACTCGACGCGGCGAGCCGCGAAAAGCCAACACGCCGAAACGGAAGAACGGCGAAGTCTCCCCAGCGGCGCAGATTGCCAGGCTGCTGGACGAGCTTCGGGTGTACACGGCAGCGGACGTCGACAGCGCCGCGCGCATCGACTCGCTCGTCCTCGTGCATCCGGAATATCCGGATTCGCTCTACGAGGCACAGGCGCCGGGACGACTACTGGCCGAGTTCATCGTCGGTGTGAACGGCAACGTGATCATCGAGACGTTCAGCGCGGTGACGACAACGCACCGGGATCTGGTCGATCCGGTGCGCGAGGCGCTGCGCAGCCAGCGTTTCAAGCCGGCGATGCGGCAAGGTCGACCGGTGCAGCAGGTGATGCAACTGCCGTTTGACTTTGTCCCCGATTCGACGGTCCGACGACAGAAACGCTAGGCCCTTGGGAGGCGCGGACTGAAATGACAACGGGGGCGCCTGTCGGCGCCCCCGTTGTCACATCAAGTCCGGTCGGTATCAGGCCGTCTGGCCTTTGCGCCGACGGGCAAACCCGCCAAGTCCCAGCAGTCCAGCGGCAACGAGGGCCACCGAACCCGGCTCCGGCACGGTCGTGGAGGGTGACGCGGTGAACGACAGGCTCTCCATGATCGGCGACACACCGCCAGTGCCTTCAAGTTCGAAGCTGGCAATGTTGGCGGTGTTGAACTGGATACCGCGGAAGGCGTAGGCGTTGCCCGAGATCGGGGCGCTGGCCGACATCTCGTATTCCGCCAGAATGTTGTTGAACGAATCGCGGGCGCGGATGAACGTGTTACCGTACGGCGGCGCGTAGTTCAGCATGATGCCGACGCCGCTCACCGGACCGTTGTTGAACGAGAAGCGCAGCAGACCGGCCTGATTGATACCGAGAGAATTGCCGCACGTCGATCCGTTGTCGCCCAATCCCCAGCCGCAATAGTCGAAGTACAGCCCGGAGCCGCCGGTGTAATTCATCAGGACATTGCTCGACCCGCCAATGGTCGCACTGTGCCCGCTGCTCACACTGGTGTTATGCAGCCCGAAGTCGGTGATGGTGGTGACCGGCGGGTTCAGGGCGCCAAACGAGGTGATCAGCTGTGCCTGAGCAGTCGAGGCACTGGAGATAACGAATGCGGCGGCGGCCGTCAGCAGACGAACCTTTTGGCGCATGACGTTCATTGGACTTCCTCTTCGAGGGGTGGCTTGGCGCGTTCAGCGCGTGATCTGCGGCTCTCGTCCTCCCTTATCGCACAAGTCATTCCAATGGCGAACTCTACCATAAATATTTTTTCATGAACTGCAAAACGTTGTAAATAAACACTTTACACATTTTGTTACGTCGCACTCCAGCTCGCTTGTCTGGCGCGAACAACACGATGTGTTGCGTATTCGCGACAGACCAAATGGCCCAGATACCGATTTCCTTGATATTTAAAGCTTTTTGTCGTACCATCTGGCTCTCGCCTCAGGAGCGCCCTTCGTGAACGTGTTGGTCGTGGGTGGAGGACCTGGCGGACTGTACACGGCGCTGCTCATGAAGCGCCGCGATCCGCGCGCTGTTGTCACGGTGCTCGAACGACACAAGCCCGATGACACGTTCGGCTGGGGCGTCGTGCTCTCTGACCAGACGGTCGCCAACCTGCATGCCGCCGACCCCGAGAGCGCTACGGCCATCGCCGACGCGCTCCACCACTGGGATGACATCGAGATCCACTTCGCGGCGCGCACGATGCGATCGGGCGGCCACGGATTCAGCGGAATCGGTCGCAAGGCGTTGCTGGCCATCCTGCAGCAGCGTTGCCGGGCGGTGGGCGTGCAACTTCGGTTTGAGCACGAGTCGCCGGCCGAAACCATCGAGACGTCCATCGCCGCGGAGCGCGCCGATCTGGTGATCGTGGCCGACGGCATCAACAGTCGGCTGCGTGAACGATTTGCCAGCACCTACCGACCGGACATCGACCTGCGGCGGTGTCGTTACGTCTGGCTGGGCACCCCTCGTCGATTCGATGCCTTCACCTTTGCCTTCGCGGAAACGCCAGCCGGGTGGTTTCAGGCGCACGCGTATCAGTTTGACGGAGAGACGAGCACGTTCATCGTCGAAACGCCGTACGAGGTGTGGGAGCGCGCCGGAATTTCTGACATGTCCGACAGCGAATCGCGGGCGTTCTGCGAATCACTCTTCGCCGACCTGCTGGGCGGCGCGCCGCTCTGGAGCAATGCGGCCCACCTGCGCGGTTCGGCGCAGTGGATTCGGTTCCCGCGCGTCACGTGCGCGGAGTGGGTGCATTGGCTCGACGCTGACGGGCGACGCGTGCCACTCGTGCTGCTGGGCGACGCCGCCCATACCGCCCACTTCTCCATCGGCTCCGGCAGCAAACTGGCGCTCGAAGACGCCATCGCCATCGACGCACAGATTGCCGCTGCTCCCGACGACTTGCCGGCCGCGCTGCGCCGCTATCAGGCGGAACGAGCGGTGGAAGTGCTCAAGCTGCAAAACGCCGCCCGAAATTCCACCGAGTGGTTTGAGCACGTGGATCGGTATGCGCGACTGGCCCCCGAGCAATTTGCCTACTCGCTGCTCACCCGCTCGCAGCGCATTTCGCACGAAAACCTGCGGGTGCGCGACCCGCAGTACGTCGCGACGTTCGAACGCTGGTTTGCGCAGCAGTCCGGCGTGACGGTGCCGCCGGAAGCCGTCGCCCCTCCGGCCATCTTCACGCCGTTCACCGTGCGCGGTGTCACGCTCCCCAATCGCATCGTGGTATCGCCGATGGCCCAGTACTCGGCCGATGCCGACGGCACACCCACCGATTGGCACCTGGTGCATCTGGGAGCGCGAGCCGCCGGTGGCGCGGGCCTGGTGATGACCGAGATGACGTGCGTGACGGCCGACGCGCGCATCACGCCAGCCTGTCCCGGCTTGTGGAGCGAGGCCCATCGTGATGTGTGGGCGCGCACCGTGCGCTTCGTGCACGAACACACCCCGGCCAAGATCGGACTGCAGCTTGGTCATGCTGGTGCCAAGGGCGCCACCAGAAAGATGTGGGAAGGCATCGACCAACCGCTTGAGGCCGGCGCGTGGCCGCTATTGGCGGCGTCGGAGGTGCAGTATCTGGACGGCGTGTCGCAAACGGCACACGCCATGACGCGGCGCGACATGGACCGCGTGGTGACCGACTTCGCCACGGCCACACGGTTGGGCGCCGAGGCCGGATTCGATTGGCTGGAACTGCATGCCGCTCATGGTTACCTGCTGTCGGGCTTTCTGTCGCCACTCACCAATCAGCGTGCCGACGAGTACGGCGGCGACCTTGGGGGGCGCGCGCGATTTCCGCTGCGCGTGTTTGCCGCCATGCGCGAGGCATGGCCTCGCGAGCGACCAATGTCCGTTCGCATTTCTGCGCATGACTGGGCCACCGGCGGCAACACCGATGATGATGCCGTGGTCATGGCGAAGCTCTTTCGCGCCGCCGGCGCCGATGTCATCGATGTGTCGGCCGGCCAGGTGGTGAAAGACGAGCGGCCGGTGTTTGGACGCATGTGGCAAACGCCATTTGCCGACCGGATCCGCCAGGAGGCGGAGATCGCGACCATCGCCGTGGGGGCCATCACCGATGCCGATCAGGCCAATGGTATCATTGCGTCGGGACGCGCCGACCTCGTGGCCATTGGTCGGCCGCATCTCACCAATCCGGCGTGGACGTTGATGGAAGCCGCGCGGTTTGGCTATCGGGGTGCGCAATGGCCGGTGCAATACCTGCAGGGGAAGTCGCAACTCGAGCGATTGATCGAGCGCGAGCGCATGACGCTCCCGTCGACCAACAACGCACCACCGAAAGGTGAGCTGACATGAACCGTGACGGTATGCTGGCGGGACAGCACGCCCTCGTGACGGGCGCCAATCGCGGCATTGGCGCCGCGATCGCGCAAGCACTGTCCGGCGCCGGAGCAAGCGTCAGCTTGCTGGTGCGCGATGCGGCGCGGGCACAGGCGGTGGCCGATTCGTTGCGCGGGCCGCACACGATTGTGGTGGCCGACGTGACCGATCGCGCCGCCTCGCACGCCGCCTGCGCGCACGCAGTGGCGTCGCTGGGGCCAATCGACATCCTGGTGAACAACGCGGGTTCGGCAGAATCCGCGTCGTTCATGCGCAGCGACGTGGCGCTGTTTGAACGCATGCTGGCGGTGCACCTGCTGGCCGCCGTGCACACGGCGCACGCGGTGCTGCCGAGCATGCTCGAACGTCGGCATGGTCACATCGTGAATGTTGCCAGCGTCGCCGGCCTCTGGGGTGCGCCCTACATCACAGCCTATACGTCAGCCAAACACGCGTTGATCGGATTTACGCGGGCGCTTGCGCTGGAAGTGTCGGGGCGTGGGGTGGCGGTGAATGCCGTGTGTCCCGGATACACAGGCACCGATCTGGTGGACGATGCGGTGGCCCGCATTGTGGCGAAGACCGGACGCACGGCCGACGAGGCGCGACAGTCAATCTTGTCCGACGCCGGGCAATCGCGGATGATCACGGCCGACGAAGTGGCCGTGGCGGTGCTGGCATTGTGCACCGCGCCCGAGGGCGCGCCGAGTGGGCGGGCGGTGTTGCTGGACGGGAGCGGCGACCCATGAACGCACCAGGCGACCACGAATCGCTGCGGTTGTGGTTGCGGCTATTCACCTGCTCCACTCTCATTGAGCAGCACCTTGGCAGCGCCCTCAAACGTGAATTCGGTTCGTCGTTGCCGCGGTTCGACCTGCTGGCACAGCTGGATCGCGCGCCGGGCGGTTTGCGCATGGGCGAACTGTCGGAACGTATTCTCACCACCGGTGGCAACGTCACGTGGCTGGTGCGCGCGCTGGAGACCGAGGGCCTGGTGTCCCGGCGCGTGGCCATCGATGACAAGCGCGCCGCGGTGGTGCGCCTGACGGCGGCTGGCCGGCGGCACTTCGCCGCGATGGCGCAAGCGCACGAGCAGTGGATCATTGCCGTGTTTGCACCGTTGACGCCCGATGATCGACGCCTGATGCATGAACAGCTTGACACCCTGAAAGCGCAGTTCCGCCCCTCCAGGACCACCGAATGAGCGAGCCCAACCCCATGTCCACGATGCGACGGTCACTGGCCGCACTCACGCCGACGCACTTTGCCTGGCGCACGGCGCATGAGGGTCGCGTGGGAGTGCTCACGCTCAACCGACCGTCGCGCAAGAATCCGCTCACGTTCGAGTCGTATGCCGAGTTGCGTGACCTGTTTCGCGCGCTGGTGTACGCGTCGGACGTGCGCGCCATCGTCCTGACCGGAGCAGACGACAACTTCTGCTCCGGCGGAGACGTGTTTGAGATCATCGAGCCACTGACCAAAATGTCGGTGCCCGATCTCCTGGCGTTTACCCGCATGACAGGCGATCTGGTGAAAGCCATGCGGGCCTGTCCGCAGCCCATCATTGCGGCGGTGGATGGCGTCTGCGCTGGCGCCGGTGCCATTCTCGCCATGGCGTCGGACATGCGCCTGGCCACCCCGCAGGCGCGCACGGCCTTTCTGTTCACCCGCGTGGGATTGGCCGGCTGCGACATGGGCGCGTGTGCCTTGCTGCCGCGCATCCTTGGGCAGGGCGCGCCTCGAGCTGCTGTACACGGGACGTGTGATGGACGCGAACGAAGGCGAACGGTGGGGATTCTACAACGCCATCGTCGAACGCACCACGTTGCTGGCCGACGCCGTTCGTCGCGCCGGCGAACTGGCCAACGGCCCGGCCTTCGCGCACGGCATGACCAAAACCATGCTGCAGCAGGAATGGAGCGTGTCGGTGGAGACCGCCATTGAGATGGAGGCGCAGGCGCAGGCGCTGTGCATGGGTACGCAGGACTTCCGCCGCGCATTTGACGCGTTCGCCGCCAAGATCCCTCCGGTGTTCGAGGGCAACTGAGCATGAGCACACTCGCGCATCTGACCTGGCCGTTCTTCGACAACGCGCATCGCGCGCTGGGCGCCGCCGTGACCGAGTGGGTCGGCACGCAGGTGGTGGATGAGGCGTCGGTGGACGACGCCTGTCGAGAGTGGGTGCGGCGACTCGGGTCGGCCGGATACCTGCGCTATTGCGTCCCGCAGGCATGGGGCGGCGAGCTGCCAGCGCTCGACTCACGCGCGCTGTGTGTGTTGCGCGAGGCATTGGCAGCCCACGATGGGTTGGCCGATTTTGTGTTCGCCATGCAAGGGTTGGGGTCGGGTGCCATCACCTTGGGCGGCTCCGAGACATTGCGCGCGGAGTGGTTGCCGCGCGTGGCCGCGGGTACGGCCATTGCCGCCTTCGCGCTCTCCGAACCGGATGCCGGTTCCGACGCCGGCGCGATGTGTACCAGCGCCACGCGCACTGCCGACGGCTGGCGACTGAACGGCATCAAGACGTGGATCTCCAACGGCGGCATCGCCGATTTCTACTGCGTCTTCGCGCGCTCGGCACCAGACAGCAGCGGCAGCAAGGGCATCAGTGCGTTCTTTGTGCGTGCAGACACACCCGGACTTAGGGTGACCGAGCGCATCGAGGTCATGTCCCCGCATCCGCTGGCGACGCTGGCGTTCGTCGACTGTGAGGTACCGCACGACGCGCTGCTTGGTACCGAAGGTGAGGGGTTCGCGCTTGCCATGCGCACGCTGGACATCTTTCGCGTATCGGTGGCGGCAGCGGCCACGGGTTTTGCCCGGCGCGCTATGCAGGAGTCGCTACGCCACGCCAGCACGCGAGCGATGTTCGGTACGACGCTGGGCGCGCAGCCGCTGGCGCAGGCCATCTTGGGCGACATGGCCACCGATCTCGATGCGGCGGCGTTGCTGACCTACCGCGCCGCGTGGCATCGCGACACCCAGAGCGAACGCAGCACACGCGTGGCCGCCATGGCGAAACTGGGTGCCACCGAACTGGCACAGCAGATTATTGATCGCGCACTGCAACTGCATGGCGGGCGCGGCGTGCGTGTGGGTGAGGTGGTGGAGCGCCTGTACCGCGACGTGCGGGCGTTGCGCATTTATGAGGGCGCCACCGAAGTGCAGCGTCTGCTGGTTGGACGTGAATCGCTCAAAGCCCATCGACTCGGCTGAGGCCATCGTGACCATGCGCCTGCACCCCAGCGGCCACATCGACGGATTCGCGCGCGCGCAGCTGCCGCCCGCTGAGCAATGGCCAGTGATGCCGTTGGAAGGCGTGTACGATGCGCCGCCGCGCCTGAACGCGGCGGTGGAACTGCTTGATCGCGCGGTTGAGGAAGGATGCGGCGAACGCGTGGCGCTGGTCACTCCCGATGGCCATGGCGGCTGGGAGGAGATCAGCTATGCACAGCTCCAACAACAGGTGGACGCGCTCGCGCACGTGCTGGTGCATGACCTGCAGCTGGTGGCGGGGAATCGCGTGCTGTTGCGTGGCTTCAACGGCCGCTGGATGACGGTGGCGTGGCTGGCAACGGTAAAGGCCGGCATGGTGGCCGTGACGACCATGCCGATGCTGCGGTCCACGGAATTGCGCGTGGTGATCGAGCGCGCGGAGTGCAGCGCGGCGCTGTGCGACGTGCGGCTGTTGGACGATCTCGCCAGTGCGGCGGTGGGCGCCCATGGGGTGCGGGCCTTGCGGACGTGGGGTGGTGATGGCGCCGATCGGCTGGAACTGGCGATGGCCCATCACCACGAGCCATTTACCGCGTGCCAGACGGCCAGCGATGACGTGGCCCTGATTGCGTTCACGTCGGGAACCACGGGCGTGCCCAAGGGGTGCATGCATTTCCATCGCGATGTCATGGCGATGTGCCGAGGCTTTGCGGCGCAGGTGCTGCACATTGGTGCCGGCGACCGTTGCATTGGCACGCCACCCATTGCGTTCACTTTTGGACTGGGCGGGTTGTTGTGCTTTCCCTTGGCGGTGCGCGGGAGTGCGGTGCTGATGGAGCGGGCCACGCCTGAGGCACTGCTGGACGCGGTGGCCGCCACCGGCGCGACCGTCTGTTTCACCGCACCCAGCTTCTATCGCCACATGGCGCTGGCCATCACGCAGCACCCGGGGCGATTCAACACGACGTCACTGCGAGCCAGCGTGTCGGCGGGTGAAGCACTACCCGATGCCACGCGCACATTGTGGCGCAACGCCACCGGTGTCGAGATGCTCGATGGCATCGGAGCGACGGAGCTCATTCACATCTTCATCGCGGCCGCGGGCGATGACGTGCGTCCCGGCGCCATTGGTCGGGCCGTCCCGGGTTACGAAGTGGCCATTCTTGACGACGACTTGCGACCGGTGCCCAGTGGGGTGGTGGGACGCCTGGCCGTGCGCGGCCCCACGGGGTGCCGCTATCTCGCCGACACGCGACAAACCGGCTACGTGCAACACGGGTGGAACCTCACCGGTGACGCCTGCACGATGGACGACGACGGGTACGTGTATTTCAAGGCCCGCACGGACGATCTCATCATTTCGTCGGGGTACAATATCGGCGCGCCAGAGGTGGAAGCGGCGCTGTTGCAGCACGACGCCGTCCTGGAGTGCGCCGTGATTGGTGTTCCAGACGTTGAGCGCGGACAGGCGGTGAAGGCATTTGTCGTGCTGAAGCCCGGACATGAAGACGCTGGCGGCGCGCTGGTGAGCACGCTGCAGGAGCACGTGAAAGCCACCATCGCCCCGTACAAATATCCTCGCCTCGTCGAGTTCGTGGCGGCACTTCCCAAAACGGATACCGGCAAGCTGCAACGCTTTCGGTTGAAGGAGACTCCGTGATACATCGGACGCTGCAACCTGAGGGATGGCCGCGACCGCGCGGGTACGCCAACGGCATCTCCGCCCGTGGCCGACTGGTGCATGTGGCCGGACAGATCGGCTGGAATGCCCGCGAGCAGTTGGTGAGTACCGATCTGGTGGCGCAGGCCCGTCAGGCGTTGTGCAACATCGTGGACGTGCTGGCCTGCGACGGCGCGCGCCCCGAGCATCTGGTGCGATTGACGTGGTACGTAGTTGACCGCGGCGCGTATGTGGCCAACGCCCAAAGGTTGGGTGAGGCCTATCGTGAGGTGATCGGACGCCACTACCCCGCGATGTCCGCTGTGCAAGTGAGTGCGCTCATTGAACCGGGCGCCCTGGTGGAGATTGAGGCCACGGCGGTGGTGCCCGACGATCCGACCGACCAGTGACGTCAAGGCGCCGGTAACGGCAAGACCGTAGCACCGCTGCTTGAGGGCGCCAGCACGAATCGGTGAATCAGCTGCGCGTATTCATCCGGTCCCAGCACAAGTGGGATATCCGTGTGATTCCCGCCGTGAATGCGTATCAGGCGTTTGATGGTCGCTCGGCTGGCGGCGAACAGTGATTCGCTGAAGGCGTACGGCAGGAACGTGTCGGCATCGCCGTGCAACAGCAGGGTGGGCGCCGACACGAGCGGGATGGCCGCCAGATTGTCGTACCGATCACGCATGAGCCATTCACCGGGCACGGCGAGGATGGTACCGCTGCGCACCAGCCCTTCGCTGTTGGTGAACGCGCTCTCCACGATCAGCGCCCGCGGCGTCACGACGTGCGCGGCCAGATGAATGGCGCACACGCCTCCGAGCGAGAATCCGTTGATGGCCAGCGACGAATCGGCCACGCCGCGGGCGCGCAGGAACGCCAGCGCCGCTTCGCCGTCGGCTCGCATGGTGGCCTCGCTGGAGGTCCCTGTGCTGCGCCCGAATCCGCGGTAGTCGAAGGTGAGCACGTCGAAACCGGTGCGCCAGAACGCCTCGACGCGATCCCAGTACTGCTCCATGCTCTCCTTGTTACCGTGACAGAACAGCATCGTGAAGCGCGGCGTGGTGCCCGGGCGCCGGGCCATGGCATACGCCACGCGATCATCGCCTACACGCCACTCGCCTTCCATCCGCAGCGAGTCCGGGATGACCCGGCTGGACAGGTTGTACGAATCCAGATGTCGCTCGTTGAACAGGAACGCGTCCAACGAGCAGGCGGAGGACACGGTCAGGGCGCCCAGAACGATCACGTGGAAGATGCGGCGCGCGGCGATCATGGGACACGGCCTCGGCGCAGGGTAAGCCCAAGTTGCAGCGCCATCACTCCGCGGCCGCGCACACTCGACTCTCCCTCAAACACACCGGCACGCGTATCCGCATTGGCGGCCATCCACTTGAACTCCGCCTGGAGCGCCGCACGACGCGTCACGGTGCGCTGTATACCGAAGAGCGGGTTGATCAGCAGGGCCGGCGTGCCCGAGAACTGCGCGATGGCATTGCCACCGGCGTACACCAGTGCACGCTCACCGGCGCGCCAACTGCCCACCACGCCAACCGATGGATACACGCGCGCGCCGCCTTTGCCGGCAAACAGATACGCCTGCGCCGTGCCCGCGACGGCAGGCCGCGCCGCGTGTTGTGACGCAAACTGTCGCGTCGCGGCAAGTTCGCCGCCGGCGACACCGAACGCCGCCATGGTGCCATGCACGGCACCGCCGAGTGTGAGATCATCCGTTACCCCATGCTGCCAGCCGACCGAGAGATACGGCACCAGCTTGGTTGGCACCGCGTCCGGCAGAAACGGGCCGCCAAGCGACGTGGTCCACGCGGAGGTGCCTCGAGGCAGCGGCCGCACGATGTGCGTGGCACTGCAGGCCGACAGGATGATGGCGCCAAGAACACACGCGCCCATTGTCAATTGACGCATGTGGCAACGGTGTCTGCACTCGTCACGCCAGGCAATGCGGAAAACTCCTACGTCGCACTTCCCACGCGGCTCCAGCCTTCGTCGCTGGAGCGTGAGTCCCGCACCGCTGCACAAGGCACACGGTGCGGGCTCACGGCATGGTATTTACGGCGTCACATCCACCTGGGCATAGATAGCCGTCAACACGGACAACCCCGACGGTGCGGCCGACGAGAACTGGCCGCCGTCACACAGCGTGATCGAGCCCTTGTTCTGGATGGCATTGAGCAGCACCGAGACACCGGCCGGATTGCGCACCAGCAGCGACGAGGTGAGGATCGACTGCGGGGTGTTGAACGACGTCCACGGCCCCGAGTAGGTGACGACGGTGGTGCCGTTCACGGTGACCGCGCCGCTCACGATGTTGCCGGTGTAGGCACCCACCGTCTGCAGTGTCGCATCCACGAAGCGCGCTCCTTGCACTTCGTACTTGGAATCGATGTAGTCACTGGCGGTCTTGGTGACGCAGTTGGGGGGATTATTGAAGTTGACCGCCCCGGCGGTGATGTTGTACGTCTGCTTGATGTCCTTGACGTTGAGCGTCACGACCAGCGGATCGGTGATGGAAAAGCACTTCGCGCCCATCACGATCATCGTGGCGGTCGCGAGCAGCAGGTGAGTCTTCCAGCGTCGAAGCATCCTGAACTCCTGAAGGCGGACACCGCCTTCGCCGTATGAAGACGAGTCAGTGTCGAATCAGCGGCCGAACCGCAGGCCGGCCGAATAGGACGTGAACGAACCGATGCCCGCCGTGCCGAACAGCTTGAACAGCTTGGCGTTGAGCGTGGCCCCCGCGACAAAACGGACCTGTCGTTTGGCGGTCACATCCACATTCACCGCGGGAGTGGTCGCCTGCGGATCGGTGGACGTGTATTGGAGATTCATCGTGCCGCCGGACGATTCCACACCACCCATCACAGAAAGGGCGCCCAGGTCCTTGCCGATATTCGCGCCAAACGTGAGACCGGTGGCGTCGGCGAGATCACCAAAGGTGAGTACGCTATACGACCCGCTGAGCGCGATGTCGACCGGGAGGTCCTTGAAGTACTGATTGAGTCCGTGGCGAATGCCTATCCCGTACATCGACAGCGTGGGGAGGTCCTCGTCGGGATAGAGTGACGACATGAACGAGGAACTGAAGTACCGCACCACCAATTCCGTTCCCAGCACGCCACTCACGCGAATTTGCGGGATGGCCACGGGAAAGATGCTGGCGTCGAGAATCCCGTCGGAGGTGCGATAGGCAATGCCGGACAGGCTCGCGTGATTCTGCACCGGGGCCGTGCCCCCAAAGACCGTCGGGGTTTTATACGACGAAGGCTGGAAGCCCGTGGGGGTCAGGGTGGTGAAGGTCTTCATGCTGGTGGAGATCATGGTGGTGGCTCCCACCAGTTCCAGCGAAAACCCTCCTTTCATGGACGGGGCGGCGTTGGCGAAATACCCACTGCTGAGGCTGGCAGTGAGTGCATCCGCCAAGGGCTGCATGTAGCCCTTGATGTTCGTGGTGCCAAACTGGCGAATCGCCTCTTCGAGACTGCTTTGTGCCGACAGTGGGGTCGCCACGGCACACAGCAGGATGGCAAGCGCGCCGGTCCGGGCAGTCCGGCACTGTGCACGACAGATAGGCATGGCTTGCTCCGCGTGAAGGGACGCTCTAGCATCGTCACCGCGGAGGGCCGCCGTCAGTCAGGGAATTCCGGAAAGCCAGCCGGAACGACTCAGTGAGTTCGAAGGTTGTTCGCTAGCTCAGTTCCGAGCCAGCTCCTCGAATACCGCCCGCAGGAATCGCTCATGACCGCCCGGCCACTCCTTCTCATAGGGGGCGGTGAGCTTGAGGGCCAGCACCTGGTCAATGGATTTCCCGGCCCGGACCTCCCGTTGCACCCGCTCCCGGACGGTAAAGACGGCATCCCGCCATGCCTTCAGGCGATTGCGATCGGTCACCTGACCGTGGCCCGGAACGATTCTGGTCTGGTCGTTGCTCATGGCGTAGACCTTGTCTGCGGCGCTGATCACGCCATGCACCGAGCCGCCGCTGGAGCGGTCAATGAACGGGAGCCCCGCGTTGTTGAACACATCCCCCATGTGAATCACGTTCGCCTTCAGGAAGTGGACGATCGCGTCACCGTCGGTGTGTGCCGGCGCCACATGGGTTACCATGACCGAATCCCCATTGAGGTGGAGCGTGACCCCGTCGTTGAAGGTTACCACTGGCAGCGCGGCCCTGGGCGACGGCGGCTCCCGGCGATTCATGGCCGCCATGAACTGCTCGGTGGACATCCGCTTGCGCACGTTGTCATGGGCCATGATGAGCACACCCGCGTTCCCGAAGTTCTCATTCCCGCCGGTGTGGTCGAAATGCCAGTGGGTGTTGACCACGAACTTCACCGGCTTGTCAGTGAGCGTCCGGATGGCGGCGAGGATCTTCGGTGTCAGCGGTGCAAACTGATCATCAATGATGAAGACGCCGTCATCGCCGATCGACACACCGATATTGCCGCCGGATCCGAACAGCACGTGCACCCCGGGCGCCAACTGCACCGGGCGCACCTGCACTGTATCGTAGTTGACCTGGGCGCCTGCCGAAGTGGACACAGCGAGCAGGAGAAGCGCGACGAGTGACCGCATAGTGTTGGTGGATTGACGTGAGATGACGCGCACGGTGCTCAGGGCGTTGTGGACGGGGTGACCGGCTTGAGCCAGCGATCCAGCCACTGCCGCTCGTTCAGCATGCGATGCACGATGTTCCACAATCCGCCAATCGCGTGCGGCTGATCGGCGTACTGGATCATGCGCGTGGGGACCCCGTTCTTCTTGAGGGCCACGTACATCTGCTGCGCCTCGGAGTACGGCACCCGCTGGTCGATCTCCCCGTTGATGAACAGCGTGGGGGCCTTGGCCCGGTCGGCATAGGTGAGGGGTGACTGTCGGATCATGATCTCCCGCGCCTTGGCGTCCCAGGGGGCCCCGTAGAACTCAGTCTCCTTCGTGCGCGGGATGTCGGCGTTGCCATAGTCACTGGTCCAGTTCACGATGCCTGCGCCGGGAATCGCCGCCGCAAATCGATCGGGATACTGGGTAATGAGCCAGTTGGTCATGAAGCCGCCATAGGAATGCCCGATGGTGGCCACGTGCCGCCGGTCGATGGCGAACCGACCCAGCACATGATCGATGCCGGCCATCACGTCCTGGCCATCCTTCGTGCCCCAGGCGCCCCAGGTGCCCCACAGGAATTGCTCGCCATAGTTCGTGGAACTGCGGAAGTTGACCTCCAGCACGAAGTACCCGTTGGCCGCCAGATACTGGTTCTTGAAGTTGAAGTTGTATTCAATGGCGCTGTGCGGACCGCCGTGATTGCTCACCACCAACGGATACGGGCCACCTGTTGATGTGTAGCCCAGCGGAAACGTGAGCCAGCCTTCAATGGGCGTGCCGTCAGCGCTTGAGAAGCGCAGCCGTTCTGGTGTGCTGAGCGCCAGCGTGCTGACCAGCGGCGCGTGCACCTGTGTCACCGGCACTTCGTGTGAGCCGTCGATATCGGCCACCCAGATTTCGGACGGCGCCTCGAAACGGCCCACCAGATACGCCATGCGCGAGAATGCCCGGTCAAAGCTGATGCCGCTCACGCGACGTTCACCGGTGGTGACGGCCTGCACCGGTCCGCCGTTTGGGGCCACGCGAAAGAGATGTTGCGTGCCACCGACGCCGCCGGTGAAGTAGACCGCCTTGCTGTCGGGACTCCACACCGCGTTGGCGGGCAAGTAGTCCCAGTCGGCGGTCAGCACACGCTCGGCGCCACCTGCCGTGGGAATGATCACCAGGTCGGTCGCGCCGCCGTGATCGAGCTGGCGCGCAATGACAACATCGGTGGTGAGTTGCCGAGTGCACAGCACCCACTGTCCATCGGGTGAAAGCAGGGCGCCGTTGTAGTCGTAGTCGTTGTTGGTGGTGAGACGGTGCAATTGCCCGTTGGTGGACACGGTCCACGCGTCCGTACGTCCGTACACTCGCTCATTGCGATAAGTGGAATCGGCGCTGAACAGCAGGCCAGCGCCATCGCGCTTCCACTGCACATCCGTGGGGCGGAGGCCCAGCGCGGTCAGCGCGCGTGCCTCACCACTGGCGACGGGGGTGAGATAAATCTCCTGCGGTGGACTCACCTCGGGATCGCGCACATTGGGCGTTGGGAACGCCGCGCCATCGCGATGAAAGTCCATCCAGTCGAATTGCACGCCCTTGAAGCGCTCGTCGTGCCGTTTCTCGAATTCGGAGGCGAACACGCGTTCACGTTTCGGGGGCGGCACATCGCGCACCGTGGCGATCCACTTGCCGTCGGGGCTTGGCATCTCGCGTGGTGTGGCGCGGCCGTTCGATGCGCCGGCGACGGTGTCCATCCGATCGGGTTGTGCGGGATGGACTCGCAGGGTGCGTGAACCCACGACGAATCGCAATGAGCCGTCTTCGGCCCACGACGGCGCGGTTGCGTTCGCGCCGGCAGCACTCACCCGTCGCGACATTCCCAGCCGTTCGGCAGCCGCCAGCCATACTTCGCTCACGGTGCCGTTGGTGTCCTCCACGCGCGTGCTGACCGTGTACGACACCCATCGTCCATCGGGCGACAGTTCGGGCGCCCCCACCGTCTTGAGTCGGTAGTAGTCCTCGATCGTCAGCGGCCGCCCGCGCGGGGCCGTCTGCGCGCCAACGGGTACGGGTACTG
Organism: Gemmatimonadaceae bacterium; assembly: GCA_016720905.1. Taxonomy (NCBI): domain Bacteria; kingdom Pseudomonadati; phylum Gemmatimonadota; class Gemmatimonadia; order Gemmatimonadales; family Gemmatimonadaceae; species Gemmatimonadaceae bacterium. The sequence continues at coordinate 33,503 of JADKJT010000025.1, forward strand.
CCGCACTACTGATGGTCAGGCTCAGGCCAGCGATCGCCAGGCCAGCGAAGGCACGTGCCGTGTGACGTTCACGCATGCGAGACATCCGGAAGGAGATGCCGGAGAATTGGGCACCGCGCCGATACACTGTCAATCCGGCGCCCGCATGGATGATCCTACTGCGGGCGCGACCCTCCGAGCTTTTCCAGCAGCACCCCCAGTTGACGGATCTCCTCGCCGTAGCGCGCCCAATCCCCCTTTCGCTGCGCATCGATGGCCGCCTGATAGCGTCGCTGCGCTTCGGCAATCGTCAACCGTGTCGCTGCATCCACCACGCCGGCGGCGGATGGCACCGCCGGAATGGCCGCGCTGTCCTTCGCGGCCACCACCGTTGGACGTCTCGAATCCACCTGACCACCAAACATGGCCGACAGCGCCGCGTCCAGTGTTTCCCGCATGATCACCTGATTCTGATATGCGACCACCACGCGCTTGAGCTCCGGAATCTGGCCCCCTTCGGCCTGCAGATACATCGGCTGCACATACAGCAGCGCCTTGTCGATGGGAATCACCAGCAGGTCACCGCGAATGACCTGCGAACCGCGCTGATCCCACAGCGAAACCTGCTGCGAGATGTCGGTGTCCTGATTGATGCGATTCTCGATCTGCCGCGGCCCGAACACCAGGCTTTGTCGCGGGAAGCGATAGACGCGGAGTTTGCCGTAGTTGGCGCCGTCGTTCCGTGCCACCATCCACGCGGCCAGATTGTCCTTTCCCCGCGGTGTGAATGGTGCCATGTAGATGAATTCGGCGTCCTTCTCGTCGGGCAATCGCATCACGATATGCCGCATGAATGGCACCGCCTGATCGTTGCGCGTGACCACCGGCACCTGCCACTCATCTTCGCGGTTGTAGAACGTCGCGGGCGTGTTCATGTGGTAGGTGACGAACCGTGCCGTCTGCGCGCGGAACAGCTCGTCGGGGTAGCGCAAGTGCGCGCGCAGATCGGCCGGCATCTTCTCCAGCGGCTGAAACACGCCCGGAAAGATCTTCGCCCACGTTTGAATCAACGGGTCATTGGGCTCCGACACACGGGGTCACGGTCCCGTCGTGCGCGTCGATGACCACCTTGACACTGTTGCGCATGTACGTCGTGCCGTCCCCCGCGCGATACGCGTACGGGTATCGCCCCGTCTCCGTGTAGGCGTCGAGAATCCATTGGAGCGAGCCATTCGCCGCGATCACCATATACGGATCGCGGTCGAAATGGAGGAACGGGAACGCTTTCTGCGCGCGCTCAACGATGTTGCGGTAATACAGGATACGACTGTCGGCCGCAATGTCACCCGACAACAGGATCTTTGATTGCCCGAACTGCGCCGCGAAAATCAGCCGTCGCCACAGTCCCCCCACGACCACGCCGCCTTTCCCGTCGTAGATGCGGTAGACGTTCTGGTCACCCGCCGGATAGTCGAATTCCTTCTGTTTCGTGTTGACGAACACAAACTGGTCGGTGAGCTCGCCAAAGTAGATTTGCGGCCGAGTCACCCGCAGTGATCCGGTCGTCGACGGCGGCAAGTCCTTCACGAACAGCACGGGCAGGCCTTCGCTGGTCACCTGATTCACGGGACTCAGCGTGAGGCCCATGCCGTGCGTGAACGTGAGGTGTTCGTTGATGAACGTGCGCGTCGGCAGTGACGCCGAGTTGAGTTCGCGTGGTGCCAGCAACACCTGGCGATAGCGACCGTCAATCCAATAGCGGTCGTCGTCCACCGAAACGAAGTCGTAGTACGTGCGGATTTCCTGGATCTGACTGAAGGTGCGGAGCAGCGGCTCCCGATCCCAGAGTCGCACGTTGTCGACCGTTGGCGCGTTGGCCCGGATGCTCTCCAGCGTCAGGTTGGCCTCGCCACCGATATCGCGCACTTCCACTTGATCAATGCCCCACGCGCGGCGCGTCGCCTCCAGATGATGCGCCAGGTACGGCTCCTCACGCGTCAGCTCGGTGGGCGCGACCACGAACTTCTGCAGCAGCGTCGGCACCAAGCCGCGACCGATCAGCGACACGGCCAGATAGGCGGCGATCGCCATTCCCGCGTACATCCCCAGTCGACGACGTACTCCGCCCACCACCACCGCGATGGCGGCCAGTATCGCCGTCACGGCCGCGATGCGCAGAGCCGGCAGCGTGGCGTGCATATCCGTGTAGCTGGCCCCCACCAGCGGACCGGTATTCGAAAAGAGCAGGCTGGCGGTGTCGACAAACCAGAGCTGCAGGGCCCAGACGATGAAGAGCACCGCCAACAGTGCGGACAGATGCACTCCCGCCGACGGTTCGATGCGCAGGCGTTGTGGCATCAGGACGATATCACCGCGAACGAAGTACACCGCGGTGGTCGCCAACAGGGAAATGACTGCCAGGCTGGCGACGACGCCCAGAATGGCCGAGACCGCCGGCATCGTGAACACATAGAACGCGATGTCGCGGCCGAACACCGCGTCGGTGGTGCCGAATGGCGTCTGGTTGACGGCGAGGAGCACGACATCCCACAGCGCACTCGCGCCGAGTCCGAAGAACACTCCGACGATCATGGCCACCGGGCGCGACAGTCGGCGAAGTCGCGAGGCGACATCGATGGTGACCTCGCCCTGTGCGGTGCGGAGTCGCAGGCCCACGCTGTCCGGAACCACCCCTCGCTGGGCCAACGCGAGATTGAGATGGATCAATCCACCCGCCACCACCGCGACCGAAACAAACAACAGGATTCGGCTGAACAACGTGCGGGTGAAGAGGATCTCGAATCCGATCTCGCGGAACCACCACAGATCCACCACCAACCCGGTGGACATGGGCACGATCACCAGTGCCAGGATGGCAGTCAGGGCGATCAGCAAGGCGGGGGAAATTCGACGTGCGGTCACTTGATGCCTCGGAAATTGTCGGTGTCGCGCCGCCCAGAACGGCCAACGACCCATGAATGCCCTTGAAGTATACCGCGCCGCGTGCAACATAGAACCATGAAACGTCTCCTCATCGGGTTGTTGTGCTGCGTGGCCCTTGGGCCCGCCTCCCCGGCGCATGGGCAGGTCGCCGTTGCACCGCCGCGTCAAACGCAGGCGGATGACTACACGCGCTACGAGCTGCTGGCACCGGGCACCGGAAAGTTCCGGATTCTCTACGACGTGACCGCCACGACCGCCGGCGCCACGCACTTTTTCAATGCCATTCGCGCCGGCAGTATCGCGACCGATGAATCGGTGCGTGATCGCGCCACCGGCAAGCCGCTGATGTTCGAAGTGGTGGGTGCCGCGGTGGCCCGGGCCGGCGGGGTACGTGTCTCTGACAGCACGCAGCAGTACATCCGGGTGACGCTGGCCCATCCGGTGCCCGCCGACGGTGGCGAAGCGCGCATGCTGATCGACAAGACGTACGAAGATGCCAAGAGCTACTTCGTGGACGGCGATGCGATCGTGTTCAATCGCCCGCTGGGCATCAAGCGCAACGCGGTCGT
>JADKJT010000026.1 GCA_016720905.1 Gemmatimonadaceae bacterium
CACCAATATCCGCCACGGACACGCGGGACGCTGGATGCGGAGTATTGGCAATGGTGCTCGCCAGGTTGGAGCCACGGTACTCCGCCAACGCCGCCCCCTTGGCGCCGTACACGGCGAAGACCTGCCCCTTCGATTTCAAGGCCGGGTCCACGCGCTGGCAGTCGCTCGACCGCGCTGTGGCACTCCTCCTCCAGCTGAGTGGCGGAACGAGGAACTCCTGATTCCTGCGCATCGCGCGCAGCATCAACGGGGATCGGCAACCGGACGGTGGCGATGACCCTCAGTTCATGTTCGCGCCAGACGGTGCGATCGATCGCCGCGAGTCCGGCATCATCGACGTCGTCGAGTGGCAACACCAACAGGTCCACCGGCACTCGTCCATGCCGCTCGATCGCCTGCGACAGGAATCGGCCCGTAGAACGCGGACAGCCAAATCGATGCAGCGTCGAATCGAGCACGGAGTCGTCCGCCGCGGACGCCCCGACGACGCCGAGGCCTGACGGCTCAAGCGAACTCCATGCGAATGCCGATCACTTGGTTTCTTGGTGGGCGGAAGACGCCCGAAGGCATCCATGGCCGGTCATGTGTCGTACCGGTTTGGACCGCACCAGATCCTGTTCACGCGGATTCATCGGATCGATGAGGACCGGCGTCACGACCACCACCAGCTCGGATTCGTTGCGCTGGAAGGATGGAGCTAGAAACAACAAGGCTACCGAGAATGGGGATGTCCTGCCCGGGCAAAGACTGCGCCGCTGCGCCACCCTCTGGCATCGTCAGAGAACAGACCAGACACAATCAAACTCTGATCGCGACGAACGTCGATGGTGCTGGTAATGCGACGGGTGCGAAATGCCGGAATGCGGAACCCGGACAGCACCACGCCATTCGAAAAATCGAGACTCGAAACTTCCGGCGTAAAGGTGAGCTTGATTGGTGATGCCGTTGGTGGCCCCGGCGCTCCCCGACTCGCACCTCGACGGGCACCGGCACTTCGCCGCCAGCGAGGAACGAGGCGGATCTTCGAGATTGCCGGCGATGTTGTTAGTTCAGCCAACAGGCGCTGGGCGCGCGCGCTGTTCTTCGGCTATCGAGGAAGGCGAGCACACTGGTCGTGCCCAGGTCGGACAACACGGTGAGGAATGTGCTGACGACGGCAGCGTGGTGTCGCCCGTGCTGTCGATGGGGTTGATCGGTATTGAAGATGCCCGTGCCAGTGCGCGATGTCTTGTCGCGCCAGACGCTGGACACGCCCAGATTGCGCAGCGTCGCGACGCACCGCTGGCGAATTTCACGCCGATCGCGAGTTGCTTTGCGATCGGACGGTGAACTGGCACGGTAGTCCGATAGCGCGCCGGGTCCCGTCGGCAAACCAGAGGATGGCGTCGTCTCGCCAGTTTCATGGCTTGATCAGGACTTCCTGGCGGAAATCACCCCCACGTCGGCGATATCCGGCAGTGCGATCGACACCTTGGTGACATTTTCGTCGGTGCGCAGGATACGCGCGGCCGACAGACAACGACAGCGGTTTGACGGGCGTGTCGGCCAACTGGGCCCGCGCCGGATTGGCGAACAGAACACCGCCAGGACAGCCACGCGGCGCGAACTCGTTGTAGTCGATTCACGATTGGCGTGGTCAGGCGATTTCTCCCGTGCAGCTGCCTAAGAGACCGACGAACAGACGGGCGTCAGGTTCAGGCCGGATTGGCGTCGCGTTTGATGGTGTCCTTCTTGAGTTTTTCATCCTGTCGTTTGGCCCTCGCCACACCCTGCACGGCCAGCGAATCCGGTACTGCGGGAGCCTTTACCACTCGGGGACTGGTACAAGATGGCACAATGGGTTCGGCCCGCGGTGCCGGTGTCGACTGCGCGGTGCCGGACGGCGGCAGGCGGCGGGCGTCGGTACCGTCTCGCGCAACATGGCGGCGGCGTTGCCGGTATTGGGCTTTCTGGCGTTCGCATCACCGGCTTCGGGAGAATCCCCGCAACACGAGCTGGATTTGTCCGCGCGCGGTGGCAACCGCAGTTCCGACTCTTCCGGGGTCACCTCAATCGTGGCCACTCCATTTGGCGTTACCGTCCGTCGGCCCCGCGGGTCACCCAGCACCCATGGCCAGTACGCGCATGTTCTCCATGAGCAGCTTGGCCGATCTCGGTTCACCTGTGCTTTGCTCTCCCCGAGGGTCAGGATGTCCCGCGACTGTTGGGCTGGATCATGCCGTTCATGCCCGACACGTCATTGATACGCACCCCATCGCCCGCGCCGGAGTGATCTGGCTTTCCAGCCCTGGCGCCGCGCCTTCGGGAGCCAGCCGACCGGCACGATTGCCTCGCCGCATAGATGGCCACATGTGACACGCGTCCGCTCACCCGCACGGGGTCTCGAACGCGTTCTCGGGAACCTGGGTTCGGGCCACTGCGCAACGCGTACGTCGGCTTCCTGGATTTCGGCACCCTCGGCGATGTCCTTGGCAGCGACCACCACGGGGCGCGTCGCGATCTGATTACTCGCCGTGCTGGCATTGATGTACCGAAACACCAAATACGTCGCGATGGCGGCGACGAAAAGCGATGCGATCAGAACAGATGAATACCTGCGAATGGCCATGTGCTACGGTGTCTCCTGGAGACCGACGAACGCCCCAATGCGATTTTTGTTCTACGATCGTTCCCAACGAAAAATGGCTTGCCGAGTGACTGTAATGGTGCTGAGCACGCTGAATCCGGTCAGATCGGCAAACAATGGGTAATTCGTGACGCTGACCTGCACTTCGTTTCCAACCAGCGCTGCCGTGACCTGACTCGGGTCCACCGGATATCCGAAGGCCGTCGAATAGACGGTGATTCGGGCTCTGACAGAGGCCTCTACCGCCCCGATGGTCAGGGAATCCAACGTCGCGCCGTATCGGGCGCCTTCGCGCAACGCGCCGGTGAGCACGTTCAGTCGCTGGTACGCCCGTGAGAAGCTCAGCCCGCCCCACACCAGCAGGAAAAAGATGGGCACGACAAGCGCGAACTCGACAACGGCGGCGCCGTGTTGCTGGTTCCGAAAGGCACGCCATCGACTCCGCATCCAGCGCATACCGGCTCCTATGCCAAGATTTTCGGAAACCACGCTGCCACGAGCGCACCACCGGCCAGAGGGCGACACCATACGGCGCAGGTGCCGTTTCAGTCCCGGCCGGTCGTCGCCCGTTACCCAAGGACGCCCAACGAGCGAGATGATAACGCAAGAGCCGTGCGCTCCACTCCGGCCTGCAGACGGCGCTGGCGCAAAAGCGTGAAGACGGCCAGTACGCCACCAAGCAGCGCCGCAAGCAAGGCGGCGCGCCAGGTTGGCCCCGGTCCCAGCCACGCTCCGGCTGCTGCGAAGAACTGACGTCGCCGCCAACAGCCCAAGCAGCCAGAACGCGATCCAGATGGCGAAGCCAAGCCCGGCCCCTCGACGCGCTGCGAAGGAGGGCCACCGACAGCGGCCATGTCGAGACAGAGAACGCCACGCCCGAGAGGAGGATAACGACCACCAGGGCGTTCGGGATTCGTCGGGCCCGAACGTCGGTGACGCAGGCTACCAAGAGCAACCCGGAAAAAAGCGCTCCCCACCAAGGGCCGTACGCGGTCACTCCAAACATACGAATGCGCTGCTCCGCGATCCCCTAGACGCGGGGACGAAATTCTGTGTCTGTCAGGACGGAAACGACGGGTGGTGCACTACCTTCGGAAAAGTAGTGCACCACCCGTCGTCCAACATTCATGGTGAATCTACTGAGAAGAATCGCCTACACGGTCGTGATCGAATTCGTCTTCTTGGTAAACCAAGAACTCAGCTTGGTGCCAAAGGCCAGCACGACGGCGACCAGCACGACAGCCACCAGCGCAATCAACAGCGCATACTCGGTGACCGCGATTCCGTCGTCAGACCTCAGAAACTGCCGAACGCCTTTCATTGGCAACTCGGATGGCCGATGACTTAGACGGTCGTGATCGAGTTGGTCTTGGCCGCGAACCACGAACTGAGCTTGGTGCCGAAAGCAAGCACGACTGCAACGAGCACGACCGCCACCAAGGCGATCAGAAGTGCGTACTCGGTGACGGCGATAGCGTCGTCGGCCTTGAGAAACTTACGAATGCGGTTCATACCGGCTCTCCTTGGGTAAAGTTGCATAGTTACTAACCGTTGCCGAGAAGGCAGCGAAGGAACCCCACCTGCTCTCTGGCCTGAGACACCGGAAAGTCATCACTAAGACACCCGAATATGCCACTCGGCAACAAGAGCTTTGTAGGGGATATGTAGCAAGTAGCGTGACATTGCACACGGGCACATCCCCTGACATTTCAGTCTGGTAATACCTGATGGTGGAAAGTCCGAGACAAGTTGATGAGGGGTTATATGTAAGTCATTGTATTACAGGCGTTTATGCGGCAGGATCATCGTCGGACGGCCTAGGAGTTTTCAGCGAGGTCAGGGGTGGTACCGACGCACGGCGAGCGGAACACAACGGGAATTCGTTGCTCTGGCGCAACAGGTTTGTCGGAAGGGACCAACATGAGGCGGGCACGCTAGTCCGAACTCCCAGCTGCAGATGACCCCGTCAGTCCCCGTCAACTGCTGATCACGGTGGAAACAGCAGACGGCGGGGAGTGCGCGCCCTGATGCGCCAGAGCTTCGCGAGATCCATGAACGCCCGAAGAAAGTCCAGACCCCGGACCTTCGAGTCGCCTATGTCGGCCCAGCGCGCCAGCGGGAATTCATAGATAGCGCCGACCGCCGGCACGTCGCCGATGCGATTCCTCTCATGGGCAAAGCGCGAGATCATCTCGACATCGAAGATCCATCGCGAGACGAACGGTCGCTTGAGCACCGTGTCGAGCTCGCCCGTGGCCCGGAACAGCTTCGCTCCGCACTGTGTGTCGTAGATGGGCATCGAGAGCGTCAGCGACGCCGCCGTGGCGAAGATCCGGCCGACGTAGTGGCGGACGGCGCGTCTCTCGATGTCGCGGCCGAGCAACCGGACGCGCGAACCGAAGACCCAGTCGATCTCCGGTCGCGTGCGCAGCACGTCGAGCAGGTCGGCGACTGCATCCAGCGGTGTAGACAGGTCGGCATCCCAGAATCCGACGACATCGGCGCCAGCGGCCCGTGCCCTGAGCAAGCCTGCGCGGACCGCCTCACCCTTGCCGGCGTTAGCCGGCTGCACGTGCACGCAGGCGCGCGATACGAACTGACTGGCGAAGCGTTCGAGGAGTTCCCGGGTGCCGTCGGTGCTGCCGTCGTCGACGAAGATCACCGAGACCGAGGGCTCTTTTGAGAGAAAGTCGCGGAACGCGCCCATGTCGATCCGCTGCGCCTCGTTGTAGCAGGGGACCACCAGGGTGAGTGCGATGTCCACGGCGCCGGCCATGTCGGTTGGGAAGCGGGGGTATCGAGGAGTGCACCTGCACAAGCGCGTGCCCAGGCGAATGATCAACAATACGCGCGAAGGGCGACGCGAGCACGGGCCGTTACTTGAATTCCGGGCCATGAAGAGTGAGCATGCCCCATGCTCATCCTGCAAGCTGCCCGATCGAGGGTCATGGAGCTCCGTGGCACAGACTGGACCGCTGGGCGACCGTTGGATCGACGACGGTCGCTCCAGATAGCCCTGTTCGTTGGTGTTGTCAGCGGTCTCGGGACGTGGGCGTTCCTCAGCCGCCCCGATGCACCGTCGGACTTCTTCCACTACTGGTCGGCCAGCGCACGCGCTGCTGTCCGGCGGCAACCCGTACACGGTCATTGCCGAGGGTCCGGCCAATCTCCTGGCACGATGTCACGCTGTACCCCCTGACGACGCTTATGCTGCTCGCGCCGTTCGCGCTGTTGCCGCTGGCCGCCGCGGGAGGCGCGTTCATTGGAGTCTCCGCGGGACTCGCGGCCTGGGGATTAGCGCGCACGGGGGCGGATCGCCTGCCGCTGTTTCTTTCCGCACCGTTCCTGCTGAACCTCTCGCTAGGCCAGTGGTCGCCGTTCCTCGTTGCCGCCGCCCTGATTCCGGCACTCGGTGTCATGGTGTCCGCGAAGCCGACGATCGGTTTCGCGGCGTTCGCGGCGCGGCCCGCCTGGACGACTGTCATTGCCGTGACGGCATTGCTGGCAATAAGTCTGCTGATCATGCCAAGCTGGCCCAGCGAGTGGCTCGGCAATGTCTCGAATCGCGAAGAGAAATTCGTACCATTGCTGCGCCCCGGCGGATTCCTGCTCGCGGTGTCGCTGCTGAGCTGGCGCCGCCCTGAAGGCAGGCTCTTCGCCATCATGAGCGTCGTGCCGCAGAATCTCTTCTTCTATGACCAACTGCTGTTGTGGCTGGTGCCGCGTACGCTCAAGCAGTCACTGGCGCTTTCGTTCTGGAGCTTTCTCGTCTTCATGGTCTGGTGGCGTGTCGTGGCGCGGGGCGACATCGATTACATGAGACAGGCCGTTCCGTACTCGTACTCGCTGTACTTCGCGGCGCTGGGAATCCTGCTGTTCAACTGGTGGCGTGATCGGCGCGCGGCGGCCGCCGGGTGAGTCTCATCACGCGTTGGCGCGACGTGTGGCAACTGTTCACGCGTGACGATGCACCGTCCCCGGATGCGACGCCCGTTGCACTGAAGCACCGCATCTGGACGGCCATCGCGATCGGCCTGGCCAGCGGGGCGTTCTGCTGGCTCTGCTCCCTTCGTCCGGGATCGGTGGCCGACTATTCCTATGCGCATTCGGCGGCGCGACTGTTCCTCGACGGGCAGAACCCGTACCTCGTGATGGGAACCGGGGCCCAGGCGTTGGCCAATGAAACGACGCTGTACTACCCGTTCACGGCAGTGCTCGCGGCCCTGCCATTGGCCCGACTGCCATTGGGAGTGGCCTCGGCGATCTTTCTGGGCATTTCCGCCGCGCTCCTCGCCTTCTTCATCACCCGCGACGGTCTCTGGCGCATCCACATCTTCGCCAGTTCATCGTTCGTGGTGGCGGCGCTTCTCGCGCAGTATTCGCCGTTGGTGATGCTGATGGCGTTCACCCCGATGGCCGGCATGTTGGCGGCGCTGAAGCCGAACATCGGCCTTGCCCTCTTCGTGCGTCGGCCGAGCGTTCGCGCCGCACTCGGCGCGGCCGCCTTCGGGGTGTGAGCCTCCTGGTCTTTCCCACGTGGCCGGTGCATTGGCTTCATGTATTGCGTGCCGATGTCTCGGCCACGCGTGTGCACGTCATGCCGGTCCGCGAATTCGGCGGGTTTCTGCTGCTGCTGTCGGTCGTCGGTTGGAAGCGCGCGTCGGGCCGGCTGCTGCTCGCGATGAGCCTGATCCCTCAGCTCCTGTTCTTCTACGACACGCTGCTGTTGTGGCTCATTCCGCGCACGCGAAGGCAGTCGATATTCCTCACGGCGTGCAGTCAGGCGGCAGCACTCTCGTGGTATGTCTTCATTCGCGAAGGACAGTCGATCGTGCGGGCGGCGGCGCCGTCCGTCTTGTGGCTGATCTACATGCCGGCGCTGCTTCTTGTGCTATGGCAATGGCGGCAGGACCGAGCGGTGGCAATAAAGACCCGCCGCGACATTCCGCCCGATCTCTTAGAGACCCCCAACGGAATTCCTGTCACAATACATCCGTCACTGGAGCACCATGATTACTTCGGTTCATGATACCACAGTGCTGCCGGAACCTCCTGAACACCGACCCAGCATCAGAGCGAGAGCGGCGATCGCCGTGGCAATCGCCCTCTTCAGCGGTGTTGTGGTCGGCTTGGATTACGCGTACGCCCCCCGCTGGATCCTGACTGATATCGATCAGGTGTGGTTCGCTGCGCAAGCCGTGCTGAATGGACTCGATCCGTATCCGCTGATTGGTCCGGGGCGCGAGTTCGACGGCCCGTGGCCGCTCTATTATCCGCTAATGGCGCCGATCTCGATTCTCCCGATTGGCTACCTGCCTGCTGTCGGCGCGCGCGTACTCGTCGCCGCGATTCCAAGCGGTCTACTCGCCTTCCTGCTCACTCGAGACGGTTACCGTTTCCTTCCGGTATTCGGCTCAGGTGCATTCCTTGCCAGCATCAAGCTTGTCCAGTGGCCGCCCCTCCTTGCCTGCGCGCTCTTTCTCCCCTGGCTTGGATTCTTTGCAGCGGCTAAGCCAAATCTGGGCCTCGCGATTCTGGCCGGCTCGCGCACACTTCGAGACTCTATCATTGTCGTCTCGGCGATCGCAGCCATCACTTTGATTGCGTTTGTCATCCCGCCAGGCTGGTATACGGAATGGCGTGCGGCGGTCGAGTCGGCACCGCATTTCCGGTCGTACATGCTGGTGCCTGGAGGTCAAATTCTCCTGCTGTCGCTTCTGCGTTGGCGTCTCCCGGAGGGACGCCTGTTTGCGGCTCTTGCCATAGTTCCCCAGACACCGAGTCTCACGACGGTACTGCTGCTGCTGTTCATTCCCAGTACACGCAGAGACGTGACCATTCTCGCCCTGCTCACCTATATCCCGTTCTTCTTCGTTCAAGGTTCGAAGGCCTTTGGAAGCTTCAACGAGTGGGTGGATGTCATGGGATGGGCTCTCTTGCTGACAGCGTACCTGCCGGCGCTGTACTTTCTCCTTCGCAAGCCGAATGTCGGCCCAGTTCCCGAATTCATCGAACGCGCTGTCCACACCCTGCCGGCGTGGATCAGGGGGTCGGCGTCGCCGAGGGCCATCTCTTTCCCATCCTGAAAAACATCGACGAAAGGACGGAGTGGTGGATCGCGCCGGAGCAGCCCGGTGCGGGACGCATTTTCACGCGGGAGCGCGTGCATTACTTCACCTGGCTCCCCGACTTCACCCCGCGCCCGCTGATGCCGCTGGCGCTCTCATTCGAAAAGATGCTCGAGCGCGGGCCGTTCCATCGCTATTCCGCGCACTACATGGCCGTGCTGCGAAAGGCCGGCGACGGTGACCGTGGCACCCATGCCGATGACATGAGCCACACCGCAAGGATGGCCAGCGGGAACCACCAGAAGCCCGAATAGTCGGTGCCCGTTTGCACCAGCTGCACGACGATACCGAGATGGCACAGCAGGATCGCGGCACTAAGTGCCCACCGGCGCATCGAGCGATCAACCTCGCCGAATGCACGGAGAAAGATGATGACTTGTGGAACCGCCAGTACCGCATGATCGAACGTCCATCCGAACGGCGCCGCGATCACGGACAGGCACAGCGCCAGCGGAAACAGCTCGTCGAGCGTCTGCATCCGCGATCTTCGCCACAGCCAGATCGCGAACAGCACGACGGCAACGATCGGGATCACCTGGAGCGGCCACGCCGATCCGTTCCCCGTCCATCGCAGGAGCAGATCGCGGACTGCGTGCGCGAGTGTCGGCGTCTTCCACGTGTAGGCCGGCAGGGCACCGGCCGGTGGCGATATGACACTGAGCCACCAGAGCTTCACCAGCGCTGGTGATGTCGCGATCGTGCCGAGGAGGAGAAGGCCTGTCCCGCATGCCGCGCCAATGGCGATTCGCCATCGCCGTTCACGCCAGATCAGAATCGCCGCGAAGACCGCGACAAGGAAAAACAGGTGCGGCTTGACCGTGAGTACCGACAGCGCCGCACCCGCGAGCAAATCGTGCTTGTGCCGTATGCTCCAGAAGGCCGTCGCCACGACGAGGAGCAGCAAGAAACCCACCTGTCCGCGCTCGATCGCCATCAGCGCCGGCATCGACAGGAGGCTCCCGAGCGCCGCGGGCACGAAATCTATCGCCTCGAGTCGTGCCCGTCGGTATCCCGATGCAATCAGGAGACACGCCAGCGTCGCCATGACGACGTTGACTCCCATCCATGTCGATGCCGCCAGACCGTAGGATCGCTGGAGCACGGGACGCATCAGCACGAGCAGCCACGGCGGGTTCCACATCATCAGCGGCACGTCATCCGCTCGTCCGGCCGCCTGCTCCACGGCAAGGAGTCTCGCAGGGTCGTACGGGTTCTCTCCGCCAAGCGCCACCTGGTTGGCCGCCCAGTACTCGATGAAATCCTTGGTTCCCCAGTCGTCATACTGGAGCGGTGTGCGACTAATCATCACCCCCACTGCCACTGCGATCATCAGCAGGACGCTGCCGACGATGCGGCTTAGTTGGCGAGTGGTGAACGGGGACAGGCTACCGGGGTCTTCGTGCAACGCGGATGCAGTGGGCACACGCAAACTTCGCTGAAAGACCAGGATGCTGCAAATCGCTTTCCGCGAACAATCGACTAGGGCCGGCTCTGGCTCCCGCCGTGGTCGCGGCGTAAAGTCCGCAGGGGAGCGCCGGCTTCCAGCGTGTCGGGCAAACGAAAACTGAACACATGCCGCATTCCGCGAACGCACACACACGAGATGAGGGATGGCGTCTGACGCGGCTTCGGCTGTCACACGTCTGGGCAATGGCGGCCATTGCGCTGCCGTTGTTGATCACGATCGGCGCACGCATGGGATCTGTCGATCTCACGTACCATCTTCGCGCGGGCGCCATGATGCTCGATTCGGGCGCGCTCCTTCGAACGGACACATTCACGTTCACCGCCGCTGGCGCCCCGTGGGTCGATCAGCAATGGCTCGGTCAGGTCGTGCTCGCCTGGGTGTTCCGCGCCGAGGGATGGCTGGCGCTGGCCCTCATGCGCGCGCTGCTGGCGGGCATCGTGCTGGTGTCAGTGCATGCGGCGTGCCGGGCGCGCGGCGCGGCCGCACGCCCGGCGGCCTGGCTGACACTCGGCAGCGCGTGCCTGCTGCTCCCGACGCTGCAGCTCCGGCCACAGTTGTTCGGACTCGCGTGCTTCGCGCTCACACTCTGGCTGATCGCCGGCCGGCGGAATCATCGTCGTCGACTCTGGTTCATGGTGCCACTCGTCATGCTGTGGGCCAATCTCCACGGCACCTTCGTGCTGGCGATCGGTCTGATCGGACTGGCATGGCTGGATGACATTCACGACCGTGACCGGGGCGCTAGCCGACTGGTGATCGTCGGCCTCGCGTCGATCGCGGCAACGCTGGTCAATCCGTTTGGCGCCCGCGTCTGGCTGTATGTGTTGGAGCTGTCGGGTAATCCGGCGGTCAGGCAATTGGTCGCCGAGTGGCAGCCGACGTCCATCGATTCCTTCAGCGGCGCCGTCTTCCTCGTTTCCGATCCCGTCGTGGCCCTCTTGCTGGCGCGTTTCCGCGTGCGGCCGGCGTGGCCAATGCTGCTTGCGCTGGCATCGTTCTTCCTGATCGGGCTTCTGTCTGTTCGTGGCGTGTACTGGTGGGCCATGTCCGTACCGGTGATGCTCGCCGGCACGAGCGTGGGACGAGCGATGGCGCAGCGCGAGGATCCCGTGAACGCGGGCAACTCACTGATCGTCGTGATCCTCGTAGTCGCGCTATTCGCGTCGTTCGGCCGGTGGTTCCCGTTCCGGTCGGCCGATCGCCTGCCGACAACGCTGCTCACGGAGGCGCCAATGGGAATCACCCATGCGCTTCGGGGGACCCTGGCCGCCGGCGAACGCGTGTTCAATGCGCAGGCGTGGGGGTCCTGGTTCGAATACGCGCTGCCGGACAACCCGGTCGCAGTCGATTCGCGCATCGAGCTCATTCCCGCATCCGTTTGGACGCGCTACGCCGACGTGTCCAATGGACGGGACGGGTGGCAGCGCATTCTCGGCGACTGGAACGTGCGCGTGGTGGCCGTTCATCCGGTGCAGCAGGCGCAACTCCTTGGCCTGATATCGCGCGATGTCGGCTGGACGCTGGCGTACCGCGACGCCGACGGCGCCGTGTTCGTGCGGCGGTAGTCCGCTCAGAGACTCACGCGCTTCGCGGTGCGGTACTTCGCGGGCACATCGCTAAGTGACGGGTCGTTCTGCCCGCGGAGATTGAATTTCAGCATGAACCAGACGGCGGCCACGCCGTCCTTCCAGTTGATCTTCTTGCCCTCGAGAGAATCGGGTACTCAAACCCCTGACCTTGAGCTTGGCGATCTTGGCGGTGATTTCCGGCTCGAATCCGAAGCGATTGCACTCCAGGGTGATCGGTTTTCAGGATCTCGGCGCGAAAGACCTTGCGGCGCGTCTCCCTGTCCGAGAGGTAAAGGCCGCTGAGCAGATCGATCGCCAGGTCAGCAGCCGGTTAGGCGTAGTGAAACGTCCGATGCATTGGGACTGTTCTTGCGATAGCGACTGCCGTAAACGATGTCGGCGCGATTGAGCAGGATCGCGTTGACCAATCCACCAGGTCTTCCGGCGCATATTCGAAATCGGCGTCCTGGACGGCGATGATCTCACCGCTGGCACGTTCGAAGCCGCGACGCAGCAGGGCGCGCTTGCCACAATTCTGTGGTTGCCGGATCGCGACGAGCGGATGCGACTTGCCGTACTCCTCGACGATTTCCACGACCCGTCGCGACTGCAGTCGTCCACCAGCACGTATTCCACCGGACACGGCCACGACACCGTCCTCAGGCGCTCGAGCACGTCGCGAAGGTGCGGTGCTTCGTTGCAAACAGGGATGACCAGCGAGAGTGGCCATGTGACGGTGCGGCGGCGTCGAAGGAGGGGTCGACCATCGAGCGATTGCGGTGTGCTCTTATGCAAGACGTTCACCCGGGAATTGGTGACAGTCGGGTCGCTGACGTGACGGCGTTGCCAGCGGCTCAATCAGCAGATTCTGCAGGTCGGACGGGCTGATCCCGGGAATCTGGGACGCCTGACCCAGCGACCGCGGCCGGAAATGGCATGCAGCTTCTGGCGCGCTTCCGTCGACAGCGTCCGGATGGCGAGATAGTCGAGGCCTGAGCGAGGGGCATGGGCCCATTTGCGCGCAGGCGCGCGACGCGGGTCCGTTCGCGCCGCAGTAGCCGGAGTACTTGATCTCGAGTTCAGCGCCGACCACCGCATCGGGCGGCAGGTCGCCGCCCACGCCAGTGGCCGGTGACACCGCGTGCGGCGACACGCCGTGCGTTTGGTTGGGCCCGAGGCGCGCACGGCATGCGCCAGCGGCGCCGAGTCAGCGGCGGCGAGCACACTCGCGGCGTGTTCCGGCGTGACACTGGTCGCATCGGCCAACCGCAGCGCCACCCGCACGCAGCCATACGCGATTCGGCCATGCGCGTTCGCCGTCACAATACACTCCAGCTGCGATGGCAATGGCGGCGAGCGGCAATCGCATTGTCCTGACGCACGGTAAGCCGGAACTCGCTGCGCGAGGTGAACAACCGATACGGCTCATCAACGCCCCGCGTGACGATCGTCCACCAGCACGCCGATGGCTCGTTCCCGTCCAAAGATGATAGGCTCGCGCTCCTGCACCCA
>JADKJT010000027.1 GCA_016720905.1 Gemmatimonadaceae bacterium
CGAGCGACGAACGCTCTATGTGCGGGCACGATTTGCCACAAACGCGCATGGTGATCGAGCCTCGGCCGGGACTCGCATGGGCCCGCAATCGCGCATTGCTCGAGGCGCGGTCGGACGTCATGCTCTTCACGGACGATGATTGCGTACCGGACGCCGGGTGGATCGAAGCCCACCGGAGCCTGTACGATCGGAATCCCGACATCGACTTGAGCACAGGACCCGTCGAACCCCTGGAGCTGGTTACGCCCGCCCAAGTCCTGTTTGAACGCTATGGTGGCTTCATCGCGCGTTACCGCCGACAGTGGATTTGTGCGCCGCGGGGGATTGTGTCGGCACCGCGGTCAGAGATGTCGGGACGATCGGAGTCGCGCGAACTTCGGGATGCGGCGGCGGTTGATTGCGCGGGTGGGCCTGTTCGACGCGGCGCTTGGCGCCGGGACGAGCGCCAGCGGCGGCGAGGAACTGGAATACTTTTTCCGCGCGCTCAGACTCGGCGCATTACTGGCACGTGAGCCACGCGCCGTGGTACGACATGAGCATCGACGAGAGCTCCGGGAAGTGGAGAATCAGATCGAGGGATGGAGTCGTGGGTTTGCCTGCGCCATAGCGCGGTCCGTGCTGGCCTTTCCGGAAGAGCAGATGTCCCAGCGGATGATGATGGGCCGAATTGCGCTGCTGCACCATGTCAGGCGGGCGCTGTTCCGGCCCGGCCTTCGTCGACTTGCTCGCCGAGCTGCGGAATGGTAGGTGCGTCGCGCCGGTACACACGCGCGCGGTGGGGAAGCCGCCGAGATTGTCGCGCGCATACCATCAACGACGACGTCAGATTCGTCTCCGTTCGAAACCGCCGCCCATTGTCCGGTGCGGCGGCGCGAGCGGACCGCCAGCGTGACCCGATCCATCGACGTGGATGCCCTATGTTCGCCACTGCTGCTTGATGAGGATGTGGAGGAGGTCACCATCGATGTGCACTGTCGCAACCGATCGATCGGCACCCTCGTCCTGCCGGTGTACCACGGTACCGTAGGCATCGACCGTTTGCTCGACACCATTGTCGACCGTCTCGGCGAGACCCTCATTCTCGCCGATTGGCGCGAGACCGTTCGATCCACGAAGCGCCACCTCGTGGCCCTCTCGTCACACGTCGCGGCACGCTGACCGTGGCGACTGGTGCCGCTTCCGTTCCATTCGTAGTTTGCACTTCGAATTGCACCATGCTCCCCATTGCTCACATCGCCGCGAAGACGCTAGGTACAACGAACGGTGTTTTGATCCTGTCGAAGGCCCACCGTCGACCCAACGTTCTCTGCCCTGCATCATGACTGACACCAACATCAGCGACGACCTGCGTGCCTGGATCGGCGAGCGATTTCTTCCGGCACACGAAGCCGCATTGCTCGCACCCGATACTCCGCTGATTTCCGGCGGGATTCTGGACTCCATCAGCACCTTGGGGCTCGTGGCGTTTCTCGAGGAACGCTATGGTATCGAGCTTGAGGCACACGAAGTCGGTCGCGATCGATTGGACACACTGCCGCGATTGAACAGCTCGTCCGCGAGAAACTCAAGCGTCCTGCCTGATCGTGGCACTTGCTCACAGACGCGCTCACGCTTCAGGCACAGGCCAGTGGCGATCGCATCGCGCTTCCGTGACGCGAACGCGCCTCCGATGTCGTATGGAGACCTCGACGCGCGTGCGCAACGGGTCGCGCTATTTCTTCACGCGCGCGGCATCAGCACCGGTGACCGGGTCGCACTGTACCTGCCGAAGTCCTCAAATGCGATCGCCTTCATGTTGGGTGTACTGCGCGCCGGCGCAGCCTACGTACCGATTGATCCTGCGGCACCGCCGTCTCGCGCCGCGCAGATTCTTGCGGACTGTTCGGCCCGTATCGCCGTTGTGGACACGTTGTATGCAGACGCGCTCACCGGAGCATCGCCGGGTTCCTCGGGCACCGAGATCTTCGCATTGACGGATTCGCATGCGCGTGATGCGATCACCCGCGTGCCGGTTACGGAACAACCAATGCGCCCCGCGCATTCACGTATCGAGGCGAATGCTCCCGCGTACATCGTGCACACGTCAGGGTCGACGGGTCGACCGAAAGGCGTAGAGGTCTCCCATGAAGCCGCCATGACGTTTGTCCGATGGGCGGTTCGTGCATTCGAGCTGTCAACACACGATTGCCTCGCGTCCCACGCGCCGCTGCATTTTGATCTTTCCGTGTTCGACATCTTCGCCGCGCAGTGTGCTTAGGCGCGTCGTAGTGCTGTTCAATGACATCGAGGCGCGCAATCCGAAAGCGCTGGCGGCGGCCGTGGCGCAACACCAGATCACCACCTGGTACTCACGCCGTCGGCGCTCATAGCGCTGTCACAGTACGGGCACCTGGAGCGACATTCGGCGAGGACGCTCAAGCGCGTCCTCTTTGCGGGCGAGGTGTTTCCGGTGCGGCAGTTGAAGCAACTGATGCAGCAATGGCCGCACGTCAGGTACTTCAACCTCTTCGGCCCCACCGAAACGAATGTCTGCACGTGGTACGAGGTCCCGACACCGTGGCTTGGATCGGACGCCGACACGCTGCCCATCGGCGCACCGTGTGCGCACTACGCGGTGCGAATCATCGACAACGACATCCCGTGCGCGCCCGGAGCCATTGGCGAACTCCAGGTGAGCGGTGCGGGCCTGATGACCGGCTACTGGAACAGATCCAATGCGGATGGTGGATGGTTCGTGCAGGACCGGAATGGCCGTCGCTGGTACCGGACCGGCGATCTGGTCAGTCGCGCCACTGATGGCAACCTCGTGTTCCACGGTCGTGCAGACCGCCGGGTCAAGCGTCACGGCTATCGCATCGAGCTTGGTGAGATGGAAGCGGTGCTGAATACCCATCCTTCGGTAATCACGGCCGCGTCGGTGGCGGTGTCCGAGAGCGGTACGGTCCAGGGCATCCATGTGTTCATCACCCTGCTACCTGGCGAGGCGGTTTCAAACATCGAGCTTCGACGCTTCTGCGCCGCGCGACTCCCGCTGTACATGATCCCTGATCAGTTCCACGTCCTCGATCGCATTCCCGAGACGTCAACCGGAAAGCGGACTATCTGGCGCTGTGCGCCCTCATTGGCCCCGCCTGACTACATCGGGCCCGGCGTCCCACTACGCCTGGCCTCCTCGCCTGCGCTGCGATCTGCTGAAGCGACTTCAGGCGCCGTCGCTTGTCCTGTTCGTGTACACGCGACCAGCAAACAAGTCGATCAGGTCGTCTCGAGTGCGCGTGCCATTGACCAGCATCGCGAACGGCAGTGGGTCACCCCAGAACGAGTCGATGAGGTCTTGCAGGTTATCCATTGCTGCCGTGCAGATGGCCTGATGCGCCGCAAATGGATCGGGCAGGTCCCGGGTCTCCCCACTCAGGTAGCGGAGAATATGCGGGGTGGCCAGCTGGCCCTCTTTGAGTGTCAGATACAGACCAAACGAAAAGATCGGGTCGATGAATCGATGGGCATCGCCAAGGCAGATGAAACCCTTCCCCGTATATCGCTCCACGAAGTACGAGTAGTTGGGCACGGCGCGCACGTCTTCAATCAGCGCGCGATCCGGCGTCCGGCGCGCCAGTTCGGGGTGCAACCTCCAACTCGCGCGGAGAAGGAACGCCTGCTTGGTCTCCCTCAGGCTGAGAAATACGCGCCGTCCACCACGACGCCAACGCTGACCACGTGGTCATTCAAAGGGATGAACCACGCCCAGCGATACTTCGATGCGTAGAAGATGAGCGCGTTGTCTTGATGGTTTTCGCGCGTGCCATGATCGCGAATCGTATTGGCCACCTGAGAGAAGATCGCAATCTGTTTGTCGTAGCGGCCAGGTAATCGGGGACTGGTCACCTTGGTGAGCCAGAAAGGTGCGTTGCCCGGACGCATCAAGCACCACATCACTCGCAATCCGCTGTACGCTTCCGTCCGCCTTCACCACGTCAAGGCCGATGACCGATCCATCGTCGGCGCGAAGGACGTTTCGAGCGCGCCCGCGCACAACCGTGGATCCTCGTGCCACGGCCTCGTCGAGCAGCATCGTGTCGAATTCGGCTCGACGCACCTGCCAGGTGAATTGATCCTCAAGGTCCCCAGCGGCAGTCCGCATTTTGAAGAGGACAAACCACACATTTTTGCCGTACGCCTTCACGCCCTGTTTCTGCGGATGCCCGGCCGCGAGCATCCGGTCGCCTAGCCCGAGGTCGCGAAGCAACGCTCCGCATTCCCCGGTCATCGACTCGCCAATATGGTAGCGGGGAAAGGTCGCCTGCTCAATGATCACGGTGTCGACGCCATGATGCGCCAGATGGAGGGCCGCTCCCGAGCCACCGGGTCCGCCACCGACGATTGCCACCTGTGTCCGCATGCTTGCTCCTCCGCGATATCCGCGGAATCAGTGCACCACCGTCGCTGCCGATCAGCCGCGCGGCAATCGATACACGTCCATCGACCGCGCAGCGACAATTTCGTCAGTGAATTGTTGTTCCACGGTTTTGTCTGGCCGCAGCACCCAAACGCTCGCGCAAGCCCCGATTCTCGATCAGCTCGCTCAGCGCGTCAACAAACTGCGCGGGGTGATCGGCCGTGCCATCAGCCCGTTGATTCCATGCGAGATGAGTTCAGGCAGCCCCCGCGTCACTGGCGACGATGGCCTTCGAGGCCGCCATGGCCTCAAGCACCGCCGAAGGACAGCTGTCCCAGAGACTCGGGAACAGATAGATGTCCGCGTGTCGCAGGCAGGATCGCACTTCCCCCAACCCCAGTGCGCCAAGATACGTCACCGAGCCCCGACAGGCCCGCTCACGTATTTCAGGCAGCAAGGTAGACTGCACATAGCCGCTTTCATCGGCGCCGGCGAGCACAATCGAAACGTCATGTCGATCAAGAACCCCAAGGAGAATCTCCCGGAAGAGGTGCAGCCCCTTCCGCCGTTCCATGCGGGCACCGAAGAAGATCGTCACCTTGTTCCTGGGCAACCCGAACGCACTGGTCGCGTCAATCGATCGCTGACCGTCGAATCAGTCGAGATCAATACCGTTCGGAATCACCGGAATCGGCCGTGTCTCGCCAAGCACCCTGCGCACCTCCGACGCGACAAAGGCCGAGCTGACGTCATGGTGGGCCCGTCGCATTCCCAAGGCTTCGATCGCGGAGCAGGCAACGATATCGGCCCTGGAGACGCGGTAGTACGGCATGATGAGCCTGGCTGGGGACTGGAGGCGAACGATGACCGGCGCGTCGCTCACCGTCGAGGCAAAGAGCCCGTCGGCACCGCATTCCGGTCCCTCAATCACGTCAAATCCGATGCGACGATCCAAGTCCCGCACGGCGCGCCGCGCATTGAGGGCAATCTCCATTCTGCTGCGCGTCCAGGGCAGTCCGAGCGCACCGATCAGGTGCGCGGCGCGCACGGCTGGTCCGTTACCATTGATGCGCCACACGGTAACGCCATGACTGAAGGCGGATTGCAGATCCGCGTGCTCGGTCGCCCCGGCAATCACGTGCACCTCATGACCCAGCTTGGCCAAGGCGCGTGCGTGGTGCCAGGTGTAGGTGCCGATACCCCCAAAACCCGTATGGGGTGGGTATTCGTAGGAGAGTAGGGCGATCTTCACGGAGAGGTCAGTGCGAAGGAGATCCGCATCAAAGAATGACGACCCACTCTGTCCCACGGCACCCCTGTCGGGTGAGTTCTCGCGGTGTGGAAGCCGAGCGATGCCCGGGCCTTGCCGACCCGAGTCGCGTGCTCTACGATCACCCGCTGTGGCAATGAAGCCACCGCCTTCGGAGCGCCGGTCACTGATGCCCACTGCGGACTGCACGTTGAAGCGACGCGTCATCTCATCATCTCGCGAGAACTTCCGCCGGCGCCGTATCCCGCGGGTGGCATCGGAACCTACGTGGCCAACATGTCCCGACTGCTGGCGGAGGCGGGTGACATTGTTCATGTGATCGGCCAGCAGTGGGACGGAGCACCGCGCGCGAAGGAAATTTCCTCTGACGGTCGTTTGGTGATCCATCGCGTGCCCATGGAGTTGCCTATTGCGTACGGCGGCCGATCGACGACGGCAGATGAGGTGGCCGCGTTGCTCATCAGTCCCATGGCCGCACAGGCATGGGGACTCAATGTCGCCATGTTCGCCGAGGCGCTGATCGAGGATCAGCAGATTGACGTGATCGAGGCGCAGGAGTGGGAAGCGCCGCTGTATCATTTCTTGCTGCGACGTGCCCTCGGACTCGGTCCCGACCGGAAGCCTCCGTGCATCGTGCACATGCATTCACCATCAGAAATGGTCTGGCGGCACAACGATTGGAGCCAATCGAA
>JADKJT010000028.1 GCA_016720905.1 Gemmatimonadaceae bacterium
GCGGAAGGGAATTGCTCGGTGCGGCTACGAGACGGTACGCTGCTCGTCACCCCGTCCGGAGCGGACAAGGCCTCGCTCACGGCGCCGCAGGTGCTTCGGCGACACGCCGACGGCACCGAGTATCACAACGGCGGCACCGCCACTGTGACGAGTGACACATCGTCCGGTGACAGTCCGCCGCGCCCGTCGTCGGAACTGCAGATGCATCTCGGGATCTACGGTTCACGAGCGGACGTCATGGCGGTCGTGCACGCACATCCGCCGGTCGCGACGGGATTCGCCACGGCCGGCCGGACGATTCCCGCAGATGTGTTGCCTGAAGTGCCCGTGGTGCTTGGTCCGGTCGCGCTGGTGCCGTACGGACGCCGGGCACCGCGGCCTTGTTCCACGCCTTGTTTCCCTTCGTCGCCGACCATGACGTGTTTCTGCTCTGCAATCACGGAGTGACCGCCGTGGGACGATCGCTGACGGAGGCGCTGACGCGGCTGGAAAGTGTTGAACAGGCTGCGCGCATCGTGCTGGTGGCCGAACTGTTGGGAGGTCCGCGGGTATTGCCCGCGGAGGAAGCACAGGCGCTGGCCTCGCTGTGGCGAAGGCCGGTGGCGAGTACATATTCTGCACAGCATTCCACGGATGCCCTTTCATGACGGAGACACGCCACGTGTCGATCGATGAGGTGCGCACGCTCGTTTCCGAGCGCCAGCGCTACGATGACTGGTTGACCGCCCTCGACGCGCGACGGGATGAGACGCCGGAACGCGTCTTCGAACGCGTACGCGGGGACTACGTCACGCGGCGACGCGACGTCATGAACCGGCTGCGGGAGCATGTCGGGGCGCTGGCCAGTATGGGCAGCGATCTCGACGCGCGCCTGGCCTCGCTGGAGGCCCGACTGGGCACGCTGGAGGACGAGCGCGCGGAAGCGATGTTGCGCACGGCGGTTGGGGAGTTTGACGGCGACCGGTGGGAACAGGTCCGCCAGAGCGTGGAAGCGCAGATTGCCGAACTCGGGGATCAGCGGACGCTGCTGCAGGTTGAAGGCGACGAAGTCCGTACGCTGCTGGCGAGCGCGCGGAGTGAGCCCGAAGTCGCGCCATCCGCGGTACCCGACGCAGCGGTGGCGCCCGACGCACCGGTCGAGGACGTTGCCCCGGAAGCGACCGACGCCGACCTCATCGTGGCCGACACGATGGGAGCCCCTGTTGACGCCTCTGTGTCCGAGGTGATCGCGCCAGTGCCGTTGCTCGCACAGGATATCAACGAACGGCGTGCCGACGGACTCGAATCGTCTCCGTTGCCCACGGCGGCGGAAACCGCCGAGGAATTGGCCGAGCTGGACAATGCGTTGGCGCTGTTCTCGAACGATGCGCCCAACACCGCGTTTCATTCGGCACCGGCGCCGGTGATCAGCACGCCGTTGATGGACGGGCTTGATGTGTTCGACGATTCCGAACTCGGCGATCTGCGCATGGCGCCACCCAGCCACGCGACGGCCACCGTAACGCCGCCAGCAGCGAGCCAACCGGTCGGCGAGGCGACATCTGGATCAACGGCCCGCGACGGTTTCGATGATCTCGCGTTCCTGCGGTCGGTCGTCGATCCGTCAGCGCAGGGCGGGATGGCGCGAGCCTCGGGCAGCGGCGATCAACTGAAGACGCTGCGATGCACGGAATGCAGCACGATGAACCTGCCCACCGAATGGTATTGCGAACGCTGTGGCGGCGAACTCGCGGCGTTCTAGACCGTGGGGTTGCCGAAAAAACGCGGGGCCGGAATCCTTGGATTCCGGCCCCGCGTTCGATATCAGGTGTTCAGCGTCGCCGACGGCGACGCAGCGCATCAAGCAGTCGCAGCCTTCTTGGCGAGCTTGCTTTTCTGACGCGCGGCGGTATTGCGATGGATGAGCCCCTTCCGTGCAGCCCGGTCGAGCAGTGAAACGGCCGACAAGCGTTCGTCGGAGGTGCCACCGTTCTTCGCCTTCTTGACCGCAGTGCGCAGAGCCGATCGCTGCGCACGATTGCGCACCGCAGCCGCACGCGATTTCCGCAGATCTTTCTTTGCGGACTGGATATTCGGCACGGAAAAACCTCTAGTACAGGACTGGTGCAGGAGGATCGGCTGGGCTGGAACGACGCCAAGCCAAAGCCAATCGCCGAAATTGAAAATCGGGCTGAGTGGCGACAGAACGGTAAAAGTATCTGGCTTCTGAAGTTGGGTCAAGTCGGCGTCAGGCGATTTCGGCCGTCAGCCGCTGGGACCTTGTCGGAAAACGATACCCGGTGCTTTTGACAGGTCCGGCCTCTGCCGCTAGGTTCCGAGTCCGACTTGCTTGGAATCACCAGTTCGTTTCCAGTCGCCCCTGCCGCGTTGGACAAGACCCAGCTTTTCGCCCTCGTGGCACCGGTGCTGCTGTTTTCCATGGTCGCGCACGAATATGCGCACGGCTATGCCGCATTCAAGCAGGGTGATACGACCGCCTACCAGCTTGGTCGGCTGACGTGGAATCCGTTCAAGCATATCGATCCATTCATGACCGTCCTGCTGCCGGTCATGCTGTTCTTCCTGGGGGGGCCGATCTTTGGCGGCGCCAAACCCGTTCCGGTCAATCCACGGAATTACCGGAACTACCGTCGGGGTGACATCATCGTGTCGTTGGCCGGCGTCGTGACCAACGTGGCGATTGCGATCCTCAGTGTGCCGCTCGTGATGCTGGTGGGGCTGATCGGGTCGTGGTTGCCGGCGATGATCAAGCCGCTGGGGATTCTGCAACTCATGCTGGCGCAGGGCATTTTCATCAACCTGATTTTGGCGGCGTTCAATCTGATGCCGGTGCCGCCACTCGATGGGTCGCACGTGTTCAAGTACCTGCTGCCACCCCGCTGGGCGCTGGCCTACCAGCGGTTGGCGGGTGTGGGACTCCTGCTGCTCTTCGCCCTGCTCTCGTTCGGCCGTCCGCTGGTGAACGCCTGGCTGGCACCGGCGTATTACCTGCGCATTTTGGCGGAACAGTTCTACTTTCCATTCATGCTGCCCAACCCCTTCGCCGCGTGATCGCTCCTTCCTTCCGCGTGACCGACGCCGAGTCTCCCGCGTTTGTCGTGGAGTTGAGTCAGTTTACGGGTCCACTCGACCTGTTGCTGTCGCTGATTCGCGACGAACAGGTGGACATCTACGACATCCCGATTGCCCGTATCGCTGAGCAGTTCCTGGCGCGCATTGGATCGCTTGGACTCGACGAAGCCGCCGACTACCTCGAAATGGCCGCGCGGTTGCTGCGCATCAAGGCGCAGATGTTGCTGCCGCGGGCCGATGGTGAGGAGTCGTGGGAGGACCCGCGCGCCGAGTTGGTACGCCGGCTGCTGGAGTATCAACAGATGCGCGAGGTGGTCGATCTGCTCGAGCACCGCGGCGAGGAGCGCCGGCACCAGTTCAATCGGCGCTGGGTGCCACAGGCGGCCGATATCACGCCGGTCACGGCACCGTTGTCGTTGACGCTCAACGATCTGTTGGCCGCCGTCGATCGCGTGCTGCGGACGGCGAAAGAACCAACGATGCACGACGTCGTGCCGCGCGCGCTGGATGTGGCGGGAGCCATGTCCACCATTCGCGCGCTGCTGTCCATGCGTCGTGATGCACGGTGGTCCGATCTGGTGGGGCGCGATGCGGAACCGTGGCAGATTCTGTCCGTGCTGTTGGCGTTGCTCGAAATGGCGAAGATGGGCGAACTGCGAATTGCGCAGGCCCGCCCCTTCGGCTCTGTGGAGATTGTCCGTGACGCCGTTAGCGAAGCTGCTTGAAGCGGCGTTGTTCGCCGCGGCGCGACCCCTCGCGCTGGACGCTCTGGCCACGCTGGATCCTGAAGCGAGCCCCGCGGCGGTGTTCGCGGCCCTCGATGAATTGCGCGAGCACTACGACGTTGATGGACATGGCGTCGAAGTTGTTGAACAGGGTGGGGGATGGCAGATCCTCACGCGGGCCGAATACGCGGAGGCGATTGAGCGCGCGCAGGTGGCTGTTCGACCGCAGCGCCTGTCGGCGGCGTCGCTGGAAACACTGGCCATCATCGCCTACCGTCAGCCTATCGGGCGGGCGGAAATCGAGGAGATTCGCGGGGTCGCCGTCGGCAGCGTGCTCAAGTCACTGCATGAACGGGGATTGATCGATATCGTCGGACGAAGCGAGGGCATCGGGCGGCCGCTGCTGTATGGCACGACGCCGCAATTCCTGGAGCAGTTCGCGCTGCGTCATCTCGAAGAACTGCCGCGTGCCGACGAACTGGCAATCGCCCTGCGCGGTGCCGGCAGCGCTGTTGTGGCGGAGTGACGCGTCCCGGGGGGCGTCCACCTCGGAGAGGAGACGATGCACCGCGCGCCCGCCAAGCCAAGCGCGGCTAGACCGCGTGCTCCCAAGTCGGGTGCTCCCAAGTCGGGTGCTCCCAAGTCGGGTGCTCCCAAGTCGGGTGCTCCCAAGTCGGGTGCTCCCAGGTCGGGTGCTCCCAGGTCGTCGGGTGCTCCCAGGTCGGGTGCTCCCAGGTCGGGTGCTCCCCAAACACGCGTCGGTGGCAAGAAGTCGCGGCCACCGCGTCCCGCACCGGCAGGACCACCAGGGAGTGGCGGTAAGGGCGGCACGGTGGCCGCTGTGGACGAAGGTCCCGTCCGGGTGCAGCGCGCCTTGGCACGGGCAGGCCTGTCGTCGCGACGTGAGGCCGATCGCGCGGTGGCGGAAGGACGCGTGCAGGTCAACGGCGAACGCGCGGTCATCGGACAGTTGGTGGATCCCGCGCGCGATCAGATCACGCTCGACGGCGAGTTGGTAAGCGTCAGCGTGGCGAAGCACCGATGGATTGTGCTCAACAAGCCCACGGGCATCGTGACCACGAGCCGCGATCCGCAGGGACGCCGCACCGTGTTCGATCTGGTCGACAGAGTGCCAGGCCTGGTGTATGTCGGTCGACTCGATTTCATGACCGAGGGCGTGCTCCTGCTCACGACCGATGGACGGGCCGCGCACGCCCTGACCCATCCGAGTCGGGAAGTGGAACGCACGTACGTGGCCACCGTGCAGGGAGATGCGGTCAACGCCGCGCGCGAAGCGCGTCGGGGTGTTGAACTCGAAGACGGTGTCGTCATTCCTCGTGACGTCGCGGTACACCCGCTGGGACAACGTCGCTGGGCGTTCGAGATCACCATTACGGAAGGGCGCACGCATGAAGTGCGCCGCATTTGTGATACGCTGGGACTCGAAGTCGAGCGCCTGGTACGTACCCGATTCGGGCCGATCCGCCTTGGCGAACTCGCGCCCGGCGAAACGCGGTCAGTGACACCGACCGAGCAGGCTGTCCTCGATGCGCTCATTGCGGCACCCTGACTTGCGCCGATGGTGGAGCCTCGGGCATCCATCCGGGGTATGCCCGAACGTATCGGGAATCGTGTTTCGCACCGTCGGCCCGGCACGACTGACGCCGGGCCTCACCTGAAGACCCTGAGGAGTTGCCAGCCGTGACCACCAGCGCCAACGCGTCCACCGACGCGGCACTCGTGCAGGGCGTGATGCGCGAGGTCGCGCGTCGTATCGTGGGCCAGGAGTACATGGTCGAGCGATTGCTCATCAGTCTCCTGACCGGCGGACACGTCCTGCTCGAGGGCGTGCCGGGACTGGCGAAGACGCTGACCGTGCGCACGCTGGCCGAAACCGTGCGAACGACGTTTCAACGCATTCAGTTCACGCCGGACCTGCTGCCCGCCGACGTGGTGGGCACGCAGATCTACGATCAGCGCACCGGCGAGTTCCGCGTGAAGCATGGCCCCATCTTCGCCAACATCGTGCTGGCCGACGAGATCAACCGCGCACCCGCCAAAGTGCAGGCGGCGCTCCTCGAGGCGATGCAGGAGAAACAAGTGACGATCGGCGGCACGACCTATCGGCTGCCGGAACCGTTTCTGGTACTCGCGACGCAGAATCCGATCGAGCAGGAAGGCACGTATCCATTGCCGGAGGCGCAGGTCGATCGTTTCATGATGAAACTCCGCGTCGGCTATCCGACACGGGCCGAGGAAAAGGAAATCCTTCGGCGCATGGCGGGCGGCGACAAGATCACGATCGCACCGATCGCCTCGCCGGAGGAACTGCTCGACGCCCGTCGGCGCATCAGCGAATTGTACATGGACGAGCGCATCGTCGATTATATCGTCGAGTTGGTGCATGCCACGCGACATCCGAACGAGGTGGGCGCATCCGATCTCGTGCCGCTCATCGAGTTCGGCGCGAGCCCCCGCGCCACGATCGCGCTGGGGCAGGCGGCGCGTGCCCATGCGTTCCTGCGCGGACGCGCGTTTGTCACGCCCGACGACGTGAAGAGCATTGCGCCTGACGTCCTGCGCCACCGGGTGCTCACCACGTTCGAGGCCGATGCCGAAGGCGTGACCAGCGACGCCATCGTCTCGCGCCTGCTCGCGTCCGTCGAGACGCCCTGACGCCCAGTCCGTCCCCCGTGTCGCTCACCAGCGCCTCCCTCGCGAACGCCGTACCGGCCGATGTCCTGCGCCAGGTGCGGCGCATCGAAGTGCGCACGCGCCGGCTGGTCGATTCGCGCTTTGCCGGTGAATACCGCTCGTTGTTCAAGGGACAGGGCATGGAGTTCGCCGAGGTGCGCGAGTATCAGGACGGCGATGAGGTACGCTCCATCGACTGGAATGTCTCGGCGCGCATGGGGCGCCCGTTCGTCAAGCGCTACGTCGAAGAACGTGAGTTGACGATCATGCTGGCCATCGACTTGTCGGGCTCATCCCGATTCGGCACGCGCGCACGCTTCAAGCACGAGTTGGCCATTGAACTCGCCGGTGTGCTCGCCCTGACCGCGGTCCGCAATAACGATCGCGTCGGGCTGCTCCTCTTTTCTGATCAGGTCGAACACGCGCTGCCGCCGCGAAAAGGACGCAAGCATGCACTGCGCGTGATTCGCGATCTGCTGAGTGTGGTGCCACGCTCGCGCGGCACCTCGGTGTCCGCGGCCGTCGATCGGCTGATGCGACTGTTGCCGCATCGCTCGGTGATCTTCCTGTGCTCCGATTTCCTCACCGAGTCGCTGGAGAAGCCGTTGGCGCGTCTCGCGCAACGACATGATGTGGTGGCGGTGACGCTGGAAGATCCGGCGGAACGCATGTTGCCAGACATCGGTCCGGCGCGCCTGGAGGATCCGGAAACCGGTCAGCGCATTGAAGTCGACACGTCACACCCCGCCGTGCGCGCGGCGTTCGCGCGCGAGGTGGCCAAGGCCGACGATGCCCGGCGCAAGTTGTTCGGACGACTGGGGCTCGACGAAATCGTCGTGCACACCGAGCATGGGTATGTGGACGCGCTGTTGTCGTTCTTTCGGGCACGGGCACGCCGACCGCATGGCGCCGTTCGCACGGGACCGCGCGGATCGATGGGGGATGCGGCCAGTGCCGAAGCCGCCGTACGTCCTCACGCCACTCCGCGGTCCGTGCCTGCGGCCGAGAGTCCGCCAACCCGTGCGTCCGGACGGGCCACCTATGTCCGTCCGCCGACGAGTGCCCGATGAGCGGGCCGGTGTCGCGCAGTGGTCCGACCGGACGATGGGCTCGGCGCATGGGCCTGGTGTGGTGTGTCGCCGCGCTCGGTGCGATGTGGGTACCGGTTGTGTCGGCGCAACGCGCGCCGAAACGCGCCGCCGTTTCAGCGGCCAATGCCGCGCCACGCGACACGGCGTCGGCCGCCTCGCCGATCAGACTCGGTACGATGGTCCGGCCCGATACGGTGTTGGTCGGTGATCCGTTCACACTGACAGTCACCATCGAGGCTCCCGTCGGAACGACGGTCCAGTGGCCAACCATTGGCGACACGGCGGCGGTGGTCGTCATGCGCGCACCGACTCGGGTGACCAGTGAAGACCGCGACGGCATGCGACGTGAGACCGCCGAGTACGCGCTGACCGCGTGGGATGTGGGGACGCTGCCATTGGGGCTGCCCGAGGCAACCGTACGAACGCCCGACGGTGTGCGCGCGGTCCCGCTGCGTAGCGCGAGGATCGTGGTGATGTCGGTGCTGCCGGCTGACACGTCACTACATGTTCCCAAACCGGCACGCGCACTGTTTCCGCGAGTCGTACCATGGTGGGAGGCATGGTGGCCGGCCGCGGTGGCGGTGGTCGCGCTCATGCTGTTGTGGGGGGCGTGGTATCGACGCCGGCATCGCGTGGTCAATCGCGTGGTCGCGCCCCTGGATGTCTTCGCACGAGCGATGCACGACTTCGATCGCCTGCAACGGCTGGCCTTGGCCGATCTGGGTGAGCGCGGGCGGGCCGTGGCGTTGGGAGTGGAAATTCTGCGCACCTATTTATCCGCGCGATTTCCGGCGGCGGTGCTTTCCGAGACGAGTACGGAATTGCTCACGGCCATCGGCGCCGATGCTCGGGTGCCCCGCGATCGGTTGACATCGCTGCTGGCCGAAGTCGATGCGATCAAATTTGCGCATGATGCGGTGTCCGCGCCGCGCGCGCGTGAACTGCACGACG
Organism: Gemmatimonadaceae bacterium; assembly: GCA_016720905.1. Taxonomy (NCBI): domain Bacteria; kingdom Pseudomonadati; phylum Gemmatimonadota; class Gemmatimonadia; order Gemmatimonadales; family Gemmatimonadaceae; species Gemmatimonadaceae bacterium. The sequence goes on from JADKJT010000028.1 coordinate 8,534, forward strand.
AGGCGCGCGCCGTGGTGTCGGCAATCGAGCAGGCGGAGCAGGCACGACGGAAGCGCGAGGAGTCGGCTCGATTGGCGGCTGAACGCGCCGACCGGGACACGGAGCGGGTGGTACGCCGGAACGCCGAAGATGAAGCGCGTCGTCGCGCACGCCGACCGAAGGCTGGTGCGACATGAACCAGGTGCTCGACGGCATTCGTCACCTCAATTGGGCCTCCTGGCAAGGCGATGACCTGACGCTGCTGGGCGTCAACTTCGCGCATCCGATGGTGCTTGTGCTGCTCACTTTGCTCCCACTCTGGTCGTGGTGGCGTCGTCGCGGTGTGCGCGAACTGGACGCGATTCCCTTTCCGTTGACCGTGGTGCTGGCGCGTGGTCCGCGGCCGCGCCTGGCCTGGATGCGATGGCTGCCTTGGCTGCGGATGGTCGCGGTCGCCGGTTTGATCATCGCAGTGGCGCAACCGCGCTCTGGCGCGCGCTCGACTCGCGTTTCCAGCGAAGGCATCGACATTGCGCTGGCCGTGGATATCTCCAGTTCGATGCTGGCGGAGGACTTTCAGCCGCAAAATCGCATCGAAGTGGCCAAGGACAAGGTCAAGCGGTTTGTCATGGGGCGCAAATCTGACCGCGTCGGACTGGTGGCGTTCTCGGGCGAGGCGCTGACGCAGGTGCCCCTGACCACCGACTACCCGGTGCTGCTTGCCGCCATCGATAACCTGCAGGTGGGACAGCTCGAAGACGGCACCGCCATTGGCACCGCCATTGCCACGGCCGCAAACCGACTGCGCACCGCGCCGGGACGTTCGCGGGTGATGGTGGTACTGACAGACGGGGAGAACAATCGCGGGGCCATCGATCCACGGACGGCGGCGCAGGCGGCGGCCGCGTTCGGCATTCGCATCTACACCATCGGTGTCGGCAGTGAAGGGATGGCCGCGGTGCCGGTGGGGCGAAGCTTGTTCGGCCTGCGATACGAGAATCGGCCGGTCAAGATCGACGAGGCGTTGTTGACGGAAATTGCCTCCAGCACCGGGGGCCGGTACTTCCGCGCCAAGGACGCCGAGGCGTTGCAGAGCATCTACGAGCAGATTGATGCCTTGGAACGGTGAATCGTCGAGCAGCGTGCCTTCGTGCGGTACACGGAGCAGTTTCGCTGGCCACTGCACTCGCGCTGGTGGCGCTGCTGATGGAACTGTTCGTGCTGGCCAGGCGCGGGGTGCTGCCATGACGTCGGTGCCGCGGGTGATCTTCGACCTGCCATGGCTGCTGCTCGGCGCGCTGATCCTGCCGCTGTGCGTCTGGCTCCTGCGTCGTGTGCGGGCGCGTCAGCGTCGGGAACGGCTTGGCCGATACGCTGAACCGACGGCACTCCGGCGTCTGGTGCCGTTCACCGGGACCAGTCCGGGGGCACGCACGGCGCGGCTGGTCTCCATCGCCGTGCTCGCCGGCATCGCGCTGGCTGGGCCTCGCTGGGGCCTCGCCCGGGGCCCGTCTTCGGCCCGCGGAATCGACATGGCCGTGGCGCTCGACGCATCGCTGTCGATGACGGCAACCGACGAACGTCCGTCGCGACTGGAACGCATGAAACAGGAGGTGCGTCGACTGCGGTCGATGTCGCGCGCCGATCGCGTGGCCTTGATGGCCTTTGCCGGTCGCAGCTACATCCTGACGCCGCTGACCACCGACGACGGCGCGTTGGAACTGTACCTGGACAACCTTGACCCCAGTGTCGTCGGGCAGGCGGGCAGTTCCATCGCACGGACCATCCGTCAGGGCACGGAGCTATTGCTGGCCAGCGATGGGAGCGCGGATCGCGCGTTGGTGGTCATGACGGACGGCGAGGTGTTCGAGTCCGCCGAAGATGTGGTAGCGGCCGCACGCGAGGCGGGTTCGCAGGGGATCAGCCTGGTCACTGTGGGATTTGGCACCGAACGGGGGAGCACGATCCCTGTGCGGGATGGCAGCGTGATTCGGGAGAAGCGGGACGCCGACGGCAAGGTGGTGGTCACGAAGTACAACCCCGACCTGCTGCGACAAGCGGCGGAAGCGGCCGGCGGCACGTTCATCGCGGCTGACGCATCGGACAAGGCGACGCGTGTGCGCGCCGCCTTGCGTTCCCTGCGCACGGCACGCCGCACGGTGGATTCGCGAGAAGACCACGTCCCGCGGTTTCTCTGGGCGCTCGTGCCGGCGCTGTTGCTGCTCCTCTACGACACCTGGGCGATGACCCGGCGCATCGTGCGCGCCGCGCCAGTCGCAACGGTGCCGGTCACCGGCCTGCTTCTGCTATGGGTCAGCATGGCCGGTTGTGCACGACCGCCCGACCCGGCGCGATTGTACGCCGACGGTGATGTCAAGCGCGCGATTGCCGCGTATCGCCTCATGGTGGCCGAGGGCGACACGTCGGCGATGACGCGCTACAATCTGGGAACAGCGCTGATCGCGGTGGACTCGCTGACGGAAGCGGTGGAACTGTTGGAAGCAGTGCGTCGCAGCACGGATGGCGAGTTGCGCATGCGGGCGCGATATAACGCGGGTCTCGCGCAACTCCTGATCGGCCGCGCGGCCGGCAATCCGGATGCCGATCGCGCGCTGGCGGCGGCGCGCGCAGCGTATCGTGCACTGTTGCAGGACCGCGCGACGGATGCCGATGCCAAGTGGAACTTCGAGCTCGCACTGCGGCATCCGCCACCAAACAGTGGCGGGGGCGGTGGTGGTGGCGGCGGCAACGATGCCGCGGAATCGCCGTCACCGCCGCAGGGTTCGCTGGATCAACGACAGGCCGAAGCGCTGCTCAACAGCGCGGCGCGCGAGGAACGGGACGTGCAAGGGCGCAAGCAGCAGAAGGGTCGCGTGCCGCCTGTCGGGAAAGACTGGTGACGCGCGCCCTGCGGATCTCCCTCTGGTGCGCGCTAGCCATCGGGGGGCTGGCGCGTGTCGCGGGCGCACAAACCAGTGCCACGGCCATTCTTGATCGCGTGGAGATGAATGCCCGGCGGCCGATCGATTTTCACGCGATAGTGCTGCCGGAGACCGTGTACGTCGGGCAGCAAGCCACGTATCAAGTGGCGGTGATGCTCAGTGCGGATGCGCGTTCACGATTGCGTCGCAATCCGGAGTTTCTCCCGCCCGAATTGCACGGACTGTTGGCATACGAGTTGGGCACACCGACGCGTGTACCGGCGCGCAATTACGCCGGCGGCGTATTCGAGGCGCATGTGTTTCAACGGGCCCTTTTCCCGGTGACCTCCGGCGCCCAGGTGGTGCCCGCACCGCAATTGACCTACGCGCTTCCGCAATCGTCCAGCTATTTCAGTCGCGAAGAGCGCTTTGTGGTGCGCGCCGAAAGCGCGGCGTTCATCGTGAAGGCCCTCCCTGCGGAAGGTCGCCCCGACGATTTCAACGGCGCGGTGGGCGTCTTCAAGTCATCGGTGCGCATCGATACCACCGTGGCGCGTGTCGGTGATCCCCTGGTGCTGACGCTCCGTGTGCAGGGGACGGGCAACGTGAAGCTCTTGCCTCGCCCGACCATCGAACTGGATTGGGCGTCGGTCGTGCCGGGGACCGAACGCATACAGGTGGACAGCAGTGGAGCGCTCGTCCGCGGGACCAAGGATTTCGACTGGATTCTGACGCCGGCCCGCGACGGCCGCGTGATCGTGCCGGCGCTCCGCTACGCCTACTTCGATCCATATGCCGCGCGGTACGCCATGGCCGAGTCGGCGCCCGTGGCATTGTCAATCCGCAGCGGTACGCTGGCGTCGTCGGACGAAGGGGAATCGGTCACGCTGATGCCGTTACGGACCGTCGAGGACGTCACCCGTTCCATCAGGACCTGGTCAGGTGCCGGTCGCCCGCCCGCCGATTGGCTGTTCTGGTTGGTGTGTGCGCTGCTGCTGCCATTGCCGTTCCTGTTGGTGACGCGCTCCACGCGCGTGGCATCGCCCCGTGTTCGGGCCGGGGGCGTACCCACTTCCTCAAACGCCTCGATGCACGTGGAGGAGCTGGGCGCGCGCGGTGCGGCACGCGTGACGCGTCGCACGTTGCTCGCATCGCTCGCCACCCGCTTCGAGCAGAGTCCGCAGGCGCTGGTGTCACGGCGCCATGTGCGGCGCGTGTTGCGACGAGCCGGCGTGACGCGGCAGACGACGCGCGAATTGCTGGTCCTGCTCGAACAGCTCGATGAAGTGGGGTTCGCGCCGTCGGCATCCAGCCAGCGGAGTGCCGAGATCTCCGGCGCCGCCACCGAAACCGACGCGGCGCGTCGGGCGACGGAGCTCTTGCGGCGCGTCGAGTCTGAAGCCGTGCCCCGGGGTCGCCAGCTGAACATGACGTCGATGGGCGCCCTGTGGATGCTGGCGGGACTGACCAGTGCGGCGTTCCTCGTTGCGCCGCTCCGCGCGCAAACCCGAACGTCACCCTCCAATCGGGTCGCGCTCCCGAGCCTCGAAACACCGCGCGATCCGGTCGCTGCGGTCGGCTTGGCGCGAGACGCGTACCATCGGCGGGCGTTCACGGAAGCGGCACAGCGTTTCCAGGCATTGGTCGCGCGACAACCGCGCAATCCCGATCTGTTGGCCAATTGGGGAACGGCCGCGTGGGCGGCCGGTGACACGGTTGACGCGGTCATTGCGTGGCAGCGCGCGGCGCGTCTGGAACCACTCGCGGTGGATCTGCAGGAGCACATCAGTGCACTGCCTGCCGGTGCGCGGGGAGGCGTCGCGGACATCCCAATGGTGCCGGTGTCGTGGCTGGCGCGAGTGGCCGTGGTGCTGTGGTTCGCCGGATGGCTGGTGTTGACGTGGCTGGCGTGGCAACGCCGACGGTCCGGGGATGTGGTCGCCACGCGCATGTCGCGCTGGCTGCGGGGCATGGCGCAATCCATGTGCCTGCTGGCCCTTGTCGCCCTGGGCGCCGCATGGTGGGGAGCACGCGCACTCGACGCGTCGGCGCTGGAGGTGGTGCTGCGACCAGAGACGATGCGCATTGCACCCGGTAATGATGCGGATGCCATGGGGGGCGTGACGACAGGCGATGTGGTGCGCGTGATGGAGTCGCGAGACGAGTGGCGACGCGTCGTGCACGCGGACGGCAGACGCGGCTGGTTGCCCGCTATGCGACTGCTCGCGATTGAGGAATCGACGAACGTGACGGTGCTCGAGGCGGCCCCGGATCGGGTACCGAGTGGGCGTCCGGTTTCGGTACCGTGACCATGCCACGAATTGCCATCCTGTCCAGCGCGGTCGCCGATCAGATTGCGGCCGGCGAAGTGGTCGAGCGCCCGGCGTCCGTCGTCAAGGAACTGGTAGAGAATGCGCTCGACGCGGGCGCGACGATGGTGGAGGTGACGGTCGAGGAAGGCGGCCGTTCACTGGTGCGCATCGCGGACGATGGCGTCGGAATGGATCGCGCCGATGCCGTGCTTTCGCTGGCACGACACGCGACGTCGAAGATCACGTCAGCTGAGCAGCTGGTTGGTGTCCGCAGCTACGGTTTTCGCGGTGAAGCACTGCCGGCCATAGCGTCGGTATCCGAACTCGAGATGGAAACCGCCACGGAAGATGGGGCGGGGACCCTGGTGCGCGTGGCCGGCGGCACGGTGATCGACACGCGCGAGGCCGCGCGACGTCGCGGCACGACGGTGACCGTGACGAGACTCTTTTACAACACGCCGGCGCGCCAGAAATTCCTGCGATCCGCGAGGTCCGAATGGCGGGGCATTCTCGAGACGGTACAGGCCATCGCGGCGTTGCGTCGCGATGTGCATTTCACCGTGCGTCATGACGGCAAGGTGGTGATTGAACTGCCGGCCGCGCGTGATTTGCGCGCGCGTCTGGCCGCGCTGTGGGGCCATCGGGATATCGAGCGGTTCATTGCCGTGGACGACGTGACCGGACCGATGCATGTCACGGGACTGGTAGAGCGACCGGCCGACGTGGGTACCGGCACCCGTCGCGTGCTGCTGATGATCAACGGCCGGGTGATCCGCGATCACGGCATCGTGCGGGCCGCCGAAGCGGCGTACCGGTCGACGTTGCCGGCGGGTGTGCGCCCGTCGCTGATCCTGCAATTGCATCTGCCGGGAGACGGCGTCGACGTCAACGTGCACCCGGCAAAGTCGGAGGTGCGCCTGCGGGAGCGGTGGCCGGTTGAACGCGCGGTGGAGCATGCCGTCCGACGCGCGCTGGGTGTCCTTGAGGCGAGCGCCGGTATCGGGTGGCGCACCTGGACACCGGCGCCGGTGGCCGATTGGCGCCAGGACATCCACACGCTTGAGCCGGCGGATCTGCGGGCGCGTCCCACCGGCGAAGGCCTGTTCGCACCATCGTTCTCCGACGCGACCGGCCGCGGCGGCGATCCGGTCGCGCCGTCGACTGAGGTTGCCGGGAACGATTGGGACCGGGCAACGGCGGCCGAGTTCTCGGCGGCCGACGACACGCCGTCCGTGCGGCAGGTCCCGCCGCTCCTGCAGTTGCGCCGAACGTACTTGCTGTTCGAGCACGAAGAGGGTGTCGTGTTGATCGATCAACATTCGGCGCATGAGCGCGTGTTGTACGAGCAGTTCATTGGCACACTCGAGCGCGGCGAGTCACCAGCGCAGCGCCTGTTGTTTCCGCTGACGCTGCACCTTGGGCCGGATGAGGCGGAGGCATTCGATGCCAACCGCGCGTCCTTCGAGGCATTGGGTTTCGAGATCGATCACTTCGGTGGTCATTCATTGCTCGTGCAAGCGGTCCCCATGCCGCACCCGCGTTTCGATGCCGAACGCTGTCTGCGCGAAACGTTGGCCGCGCTCACCGGTGACCGGGCACCGGGTGATGCCAAGCGCCACGAACGTCTGGCCGCCACGTTCGCCTGCAAGGCGGCGGTCAAGGCGGGAGACGTGTTGTCGCCGGGCGAAATGCGCGCCCTGTATGTCGCGCTTGCGGACACCAGACTGCCCGCGCACGACGTGCACGGACGGTCGACGATCGTGCGGTTGTCCTGGGACGAACTTGACCGGCGTTTCGGCCGGAAATGACAGACGTTGACGGTGCCAGCCTGATCACGCCCGTCATCATCGGGCCGACGGCGGCCGGGAAGTCGGCCATCGCCCTGCATCTGGCATCGACATACGGGTTGTCGATCATCAGTGCCGACTCGCGACAGGTGTATGCCGGGTTCAACATCGGGACGGCAAAGCCCAGCGCTGATGAACAGAGATTGATACCGCACTACGGCATCGATGTGCTGGCGCCCATCGCCCGGTACTCCGCCCACGAGTGGGCCCGCGATGCGGAGCGGTGGGGCCGGGAGTCCCGCGCACAGGGCCGCATGCCCGTGGTGGTCGGAGGCACCGGATTCTATGTACGGGCGCTGGTCGATCCCCTCGACGACACACCGTCGTTGGAGCCGTCTCGTCGGGCCGCGTTGGGATCATGGCTTGCGACACTCGATGCGGAAACGCTGGAGCGCTGGTGTCGACGACTCGATCCCGCGCGCGCAGCCTTGGGCCGCACGCAGCGACTACGGGCGGTCGAGACCGCGCTGTTGGCGGGACGCCGGATCAGCGAATGGTCCGTTGGCAATGCCGACGTTGAGGCGACCGCGGCGTCGTCGCGCCCCCTGGCGCGTCAGGCGCGCTATCTTGTGGTTGATCCTGGGCCCGCGCTGGCCACGCGCATTGCTGGTCGCGTGGCAGCGATGGTGGCCGACGGATGGTTTGACGAAGTGCGGGCGCTGATGGACTACGTGCCGGCCGACGCGCCGGCATGGCAAGCCAGCGGGTACGCGCGGGTACGTGATGCGGTCGCCGGCGTGATACCGCCAGCCGAGGCCGTGGAACGCGTCATCATTGAGACACGGCAGTACGCCAAACGACAACGAACCTGGTGTCGACATCAGTTGCCCGGGGCGCAGGTGACACGAGTGGATAGCAGTGCACCGGACGCGCTGGCGTTGGCACGCGCATGGTGGGAATCCGACGACGGGAGTGCGACATGAAGATCGGCATCACCTGCTATCCCACCTATGGTGGCTCTGGCGCTGTGGCCACGGAACTGGGGATCGCGCTGGCGGCGCGCGGGCATGAGGTGCACTTCATTACCTACCAGCAACCGTTTCGCCTGCCAAACTTTCTGCCCCGCGTGTGGTTTCATGAAGTCGACGTGGGCCGATATCCCCTGTTCGAGTATCCACCGTACGATCTCGCGCTGGCCGTCCGCATGCACGAGGTCGTGCGCGATCATCAACTGGACATTCTGCACTGCCACTACGCCATTCCGCATGCGACCAGCGCCTGGATCGCGCGCGAGATGCTCCGCGAGGGCGCGGGCGACGTCAAGGTGGTCACCACGTTGCACGGCACCGACATCACCATTGTCGGACAGGAGCGGTCGTTCTATACCATTACGAGATTCTCCATCGAGAAGTCTGACGCCGTGACCGCCGTCTCGGACTATCTGCGTGACGAGACGTACCGTGCGTTCGGTTGCGTCGGCTGCGACGTCGAGGTCATCCATAACTTCATTGATCCGAATCTGTTCGATCGGTCCCGGCATGTCTTCCCGATTTCGGATGACGTCGTGAAGGGCCGAAAGGTGCTCATGCACATCTCCAACTTCCGACCCGTCAAGCGCGTGCGGGACATCGTGCGCGTATTTGCACAGGTCAATGCGGCCGTGCCGTCGATGTTGCTGATGGTCGGCGATGGTCCCGATCGGGTGGAAGCCGAGGCAGAAGCGCGGGAACTCGGGGTCGCCGATTCGGTGTTGTTCCTCGGCAAGATCGATGCGATCGCACCACTGCTGGCCGGCGCGGACCTGTTCTTGCTGACCAGTGACAAGGAATCGTTCGGCTTGAGTGCCCTCGAAGCGCTGGCGTCCGGCGTGCCGGTCATTGGCGCGGACGCTGGCGGGCTCCCTGAAGTGGTGACGCAGGGCGTAACCGGTCATCTGTGTGCGGTCGGCGACGTGGACGCAATGGCGCACGCGAGTATCGCGCTGCTCACGAATCCGGCGCGCTGGCAAGTGATGAGTGACGCGGCCGCGGCGGATGCGCGTCGCCGTTTCTCGCAGGACGCGGTGGTGGCGCAGTACGAAGCCGTGTATGAGCGGACGCTCGCGGCACCGCGAATCGACACACCAACCCCGCGCCCGTGACCATTACGCAAGCCGTCATTCTCGGACTGGTGCAGGGGTTTGGAGAACTCCTGCCCATTTCGAGTTCCGCGCATCTCGCGCTCGCGCCCTACTTCCTGAACTTCACCGATCCGGGGCTGGCATTTGATGTTGCCTTGCACTTCGGGACGTTGCTGGCGTTGATCTGGTATTTCCGTCGAGAGTGGATGGAAATGCTGGCCAGCGTGGGGCAGATTGTGCGTACCCGTCGAGTCGCGACCATCCATGAGAAACGCGCGCTCTATCTCGTGGTGGCCACGATCCCGGGCGGCATCGGTGGGCTGCTGCTGAATGACTACGCGGAAACCACCTTCCGCTCGCCGGCATTGATCGCCACCACGCTCGCGGTGATGGGGGTGGTGCTCTGGGCCGTGGATCGCTGGAGCGTGCGGGCGCGGGCGATCGAGGACGTCACGTTGCGTGACGCGATTCTCATTGGGCTTGCCCAGGTGTTGGCGCTGGTGCCCGGCGTTTCGCGATCGGGTTCCACGATTACGGCGGGCCGCGCCCTGCACTTCGATCGCGCCAGCGCGGCGCGTTTCAGTTTCCTGATGAGCATGCCGATCACGCTCGCCGCCGTGGTCCTCAAGATGCCGGAGGCCGTGCGCGCCGAGGGGCTGTCAGCACCGCTGATAGTCGGTGTTGTCGTGGCGGCCGTGAGTAGTTGGGTCGCGATCACCGTCCTGTTGCGCTACGTGAGTAAACACAGTTTCGGCGTCTTTGCCGCGTATCGATTGCTGCTGGCGGCGGCCGTGTTCGCCACCATTGCTGCTCGAGGGTAGCTGCATGCGCGTGATGAGGGGGCGCGCGATGCATGCGCCCGACGACGAGCAGCTGCAGTCGGCATCGGCGTTGGGGCTGGTGCAGTTGGTGCACGAACGCGAAGTGGCATCCACCATGGACGTGGCGCACGCATTGGCCGCGGACGGGGCACCCGCCGGCCTGCTGGTGGTGGCCGACCGCCAGCATCAAGGTCGAGGTCGTGGCGGCAACCGCTGGGAGTCGCGCGATGGGGCCGGACTGTGGATGACGCTGATCGAACGACCCGTCGACCAGCGCGTCATCGGCGTGCTCGCCCTGCGCCTCGGACTGGCGATTGCCGACGCGCTGGATCCGCTGGTTGAGGACCGCATACAGCTCAAGTGGCCCAACGACGTGATGACGGGGCGCGGGAAGGTTGCGGGAATTCTGGTGGAGGCGCGGTGGCGCAACGCGTCCGTAGATTGGGTCGCCGTTGGGATCGGCATCAACCGTCGCGTCCCACCGGAGATCAAGTCCGCCGCTGCGGTTCGCGAAGGGGTCTCGCGCGCCAGGCTGTTGGAGGCCGTGGTGCCGAGGTTGCGCGCCGCGGTGTCCGTTCAGGGCCAGCTCTCAGACAACGAGCTCGCCGCCTGGCATGCGCGCGACTTCGCGCGTGGTCGCCGTATTGCTGCGCCGCGCGCCGGCCGGGTTGTCGGCATCGCGGCGGATGGGGCCCTGTTGGTGGCCGATGCCACCGGCGCTGCCGTCGAGGCCGTGCACGCCGGCTCCCTGGTGTTTGACGAGGGAGCCTGACCCATGACACGCCGCCCGAGCGATTCATGAGGTGTCACCAGGAGCCGGAGCGACGGTGCTGATTGTCTTCGATGTGGGCAACACCGAAACCACCATCGGCCTGTTCGATGGGGTCGCGCTGACGAATCACTGGCGCATCATGACCGCCGTGTCACGCACCGCCGATGAGTTTGGATTGGTGCTTCGCGGCCTGCTGTCGGCGGCCGATGTATCGATCGGTCGCGTGACGGCGGCGGCCATCGGCTCTGTGGTTCCACCGATCACCGACCCGCTGGTCCGCGCATGCCAAGGAATACCTGCGCGTGACACCGGTGGTGGTGGATGCGAAAAGCGGCGTTGCCCATTCGCTTGGAGGTCGATGAGCCGATGACCGTGGTGCCGATCGCCTGATCAACACACTGGCCGCCAGTCGACTCTTTGCCCGTGACACGATTTGCGTTGATCTCGGCACGGCCACGACGTTCGACTGCATCACCGCCGATGGAGTCTTTCTTCGGTGGCGTGATCATGCCGGGCGTACGGTCGTCGGCCGAGACGTTGACGCGCCGCACATCGAACTGCCGGCGACCGAACCCGGGCCGCCGAGACAAGTGATTGGGAAACGGACCGAGGAATGCATCCGAGCCGGTGTGTTGTTCGAGCGGCGGACGCCATTGACGGCATCGTGCGGCGCATCAAAGCCGAATGGCCACGCCCGGGACGCCGCTCGTGGTCGCCACGGGCGGACTGGCGGATGTCCTCCAGCCGTACTGCCGGGAATTCGATCGCGTCGAGCCGTTCCTGACACTCGTCGGTCTGCGCATGGCGCACGAACCGCTGACGGCGTAATGACGGACCGAGCCGGGCTGAATCGTGGTGCTCATTTCGGGGGATCGGCCAAAAGGCATGGCCGCAGCCAATTCGGCTCATCTCGTGCGCGATCGCCATACGCGACACGCCGTTTCGGCGTACGGCTGAGTCTGTAAGCCGTTAAATTTCAATCACTTATGCAATGTTTTGCGACCGAGATGCGGCTTGACGTCGCCTTCTGGCCGTTTAGCATTCACTCGTTAGCACTCAACTATCGCGAGTGCTAACATCGAGCAAGTAACTCGTTCGATCCCTGACACATACGCAGGAGACCAGGACTCATGGCAACTAAGAGTGCCGCGAAAGTAGCGCCGCCGCCGATCGCGTCGTCGCCAAGCCGCCCGAAGAAACCGAGTGATGCGTGTGGGCTGTACATCCGGCGATATCGCTAGGAAAAGCCGCAGCAAGGTGCCGTCCGGAAGAAGGACCCGGGTCGTTTCTTGAGAAGGACACGCGCGTGCCGATGGATGTGAAGGTCGGCGATAAGGTGCTGTACGGGAAGCAGTGGAACCGAGGTGACGATCGAAGGTGGAGCAGCTGTCATCCTCCGCGAGTCCGATGCTCGCGATCAACAACTAAGTCGAACCAACCGAAAACGGAACGCAACCATGGCTATAAAGAACTGCATTTCAACGTCGAGGGGCGCGCCGCCGCACTACAAGCGCGGCGTCGATCAACCGCGGAAGCGGTGAAGGCTTGCTCGGCCCTGGGCGCGGCCGCAACGTGGTCATCGACAAGAAGTTTGGCGCGCCGACGGTCACCAAAGGACGGTGTGACGGTCGCCAAGGAAATCGAGCTGGCCGATCCCATTGGCAACATGGGCGCGCAGATGGTGAAGGAAGTCGCGACCAAGACCTCCGCGATCTGGCGGGCGACGGCAGCACGACCACGGGCCACCGTGCTCGCGCAGGCGATCTTCCGCGAGGACTCAAGAACGTCACCGTTTGCCCTAACCCGATGGCGCTCTGCCGCGGCATCGAAAAAGGCGTCGTCGCCGGTATCGTGGAAGAACTCAAGAAGCTCTCCGTGCCGACCACGGGCCGGAAGGAAATTGCGCAGGTGGGAACGATCTCGGCCAACAACGACCCCGAAATCGGCAAACCTGATCGCGGGAAGCGATGGGAGAAGGTCGGCAAGGACGGCGTGATCACGGTTGAGGAGGCGAAGGGCCTGGAGACGCTGGAGACCGTGGATTTGCATTCAGACTCGACCGCGGCTACCTCTCGCCGTATTTCGTGACCGATCTGGAGAAGATGGAGGCCGTGCTCGAAGGTGCCTCATCCTGATCCACGAC